>DATDUC010000063.1:0-11593 GCA_035290545.1 archaeon
AAGTTCGACAAGATTAACATGAACAAGATAGTCAAGACGTACTACGACAGTCCAATCTATAAGGAAACTCTCCGTGAGCTTTTCTTAGAGAAGATGGATATTGAAAATGCAAACAAGGTAATAGAAAAAATGCAGGAAAAGGAAATGAAAATTGTTCTTAAGGCTGGTCTGAGTTACCTAGGCGAACTTGGTCTTACCCATCAGTTCAGCGAAGTAATGAAGCCGCGCATGCCGGAGAAGGAAATATTCAACGCTTTTAGAAAGCGATTGATTACTACCCGTGTACGCCTTCTATGTACCAACTGCGGCGACTATACAATAGTTCATGCCGTGAAGGACATAGAAGACCAGCCCGAATGTCCTAAATGTACATCGCGCCTGATAGCAATAATAAGAAAAGGCCAGATAGGTGCAGCGGAAATAGTGAAGAAACGAGCAAAGAAGAAGACGTTGACAGCAGAGGAGCAGCACGAACTGCAAACAATACGTCGTTCAGCTGACCTTGTAATGGTTTATGGTAAAAAGGCTGCCGAGGTACTGGCAGGTCACGGCATCGGACCACAAACCGCTGCACGTATTCTAGCAATGATGCACACCGACAAGGAAAAGTTTTACAAGGATATACTGGCCGCGGAGAAAAATTTCGCTAAGAATAAAATTTACTGGAAGTAGATTACAACAACGCGGCAAAATATTTCGCTAAAGCTGGTCTTTTTTCTTGTCCAAGATATCGGCTGCTAACAACAACATAATTTGCCATCTGCTTTACTTCTGATAAGCTATCAAGAGCTGTGACCCTTCTTTGCTGTCCCTTATCGTTTGGATCTATTCTAACACCAGTCACAACTTTCTTGAGTCTTAAGTTCCTAATTCTAGGGTCTTCAAGAGCAGCTCCTTCAAGAACAATAGCATCACATCCACCATCATATGCTACTTCGCCCAAATTAAAAATAACATCACTCATAGTTTCTCCGTGGTACACTCTGCGAGCTTGATCTTCTGGGATATTAGTGTGGGCTGTAAATGCAACAACATCAATCCCGTGTTTATGCGCATGAGATACATATTCACGAAGTATTTCTGGACATAAGCCAGCAGCAACCGTAACATACCTCACATTCGCTAATGGTTTTATGTTATCTATTATTTTTTTACCTGTGCCTGCACCGTGAGATATCTTCATGTCAGCAAATACATCACGATTGTCAAATGGGTGATACGTATCCATCGATCCTGTAAATAGGTCTTGGTTAAGCTTTACACCTAGTTTTCCATTTACAGCAGATCCAAACTCTCTATCTAGAAATTCTACAGCTTGCAAACCTACTCGAACTACTGTATCCCTATCTGGGTAGTCAAGAGCTAGAAAAAACTTTTCTACCATGAAATCACTCTATTTAGCATGTCAAAAATCTTTATAAAAGAATTGCACGGGCCAGACGCACGATGTTCAACTCACCATATCTTGGAGCAACATCTTCGACCAATCTTCTTGTATAGTCTCTATAAACTGCAATCCGCTCGGGTGGCGCCCAAATTGCATCAAGAAGATTGCTTGTCTTATCATAGAGTTTGAAGAGACGGATTTCCTGTGGCCTGCTCCAAACTTCCCTCATTTCGATATCAGAACCGCCAGGCATTGAAGCACCTTCAAATGTCATGCCATCTATCCATTCTAAAACTCTTGGGGATAGGCCTTGTGGAAGTTGAACTTTTGTGTCTTCCTTAACATCATGATATAATAAAACAATTGCACCATCTTCTCTCAGATCTTGTGGCAATGATGTTTCACTAAGTATGGTAGTTGCGCACCAGATTGGATGAATAGCATAAGGTGTCCTGTCATCCCATCGTCTCGTCATGCCTTGATGAGCGTGAATAGCATATTGTACATGATCCATGAAGTCCATAGAAATCAACTAGCGTCCTGATAAACGTCTTAAATCTGGCAGAACTTGTCTTGTAAATTCCCAAGGCTGTGCAAGCCATCCAAGTGCGGTGCCCTCCTGTGAGTCACTTATGTAACCAAGCTTTCTGCACTCTTGTATGAAAGTCTTTCCGTTGACCGCATACAACCCATCTACACCAAGGCTTTCAAGTCTTGCAAGACCAGCAGGATGTCTGTAATCAAAAACGCACATCTCTACAATTCTCACGCCGTTCTGTTCATTGTAACCATGCTGAGTATAATGAAGTGTTGCATTTCTTGTAGTCTCGGCAACCGTTCTCAACTCTTCAAAGCATAGAACTGCGCCGGTTTCCTCAGGAGACGGAACTAGACCCTCAACACCATCAACAAATGCTGCACCCTTTTTAACAGCGTCTATTGGCTTTCTGATGTCTCTCGTATAAGGCGTAGCAGGCCATACAGGATATGCCGTCAAAATAGTTTGGAGCTGTCTTCCTGTCTCGTCACCTATGAAAGCTCCACCTGTCATATTAGGAGCAGAAACAACATATCCTGTTTCTTTGGTCAATGGTTTACTATCAAGATAATCTCGAACTATGAATGCCATTTGTCTTCCGAATAAAATTCTTGTTGGTATATGGGTCAATAATCCTTTGACTCTAAGATAGCAAGGTCCTATATGTCTATCTATTTTTAGATCTCTTAGACCTTCGTAAATATCGTCTGGCATCAACCCCTCGGCATGCATAGTATCGGCTTGTCCCGAGTATTTGAAAGTCCCGACTTCCGCAATTTTAGGAAAGTCTCTCACTTCGACTAATTTAATGCCAGTCTCATTTGTTACTCCAAAAAGCATATGTGCTAGAAGTTGTGCAGTTTCCTCTTCTGTTAGAGGTTCTTCCATTCCTTTTTCAGCCAACGAAGTTGCAAGTACACCTTCAACTATTTTTATGGCATCGGAACCAAGGGCTTTCTTAGAATTCATTAGAATTCTAATTGCATACAAATTATATAAGCCTGATACCAATTACGACTCATCTGCGAGAAAATTACAAAAAATATTGATGTGTCTATAAAAGTTTTAGAACTAAATAAACGATATGAACGAATTTATAGAGCGTGCTGGTTTTGCCTTATCACTTCACAGTCCGTGGCTTTTCAGAAATATTATCAGGCCCGAGCTTTACAGAAGAGAAACAGATCCTGAAGATGTGCATGAAGCTGCCTTAGAAATGGCTGACCGTTATGCATCTGTTATAGCTGCTCATCGTGAGTGCTTTGACTTTCCAGATTTGAGAATAACAATAAAAGGCAAGTCATTTATTCCCTTTGGCACTGCTGCAGGTATGGACAAAAACGGCGATGCCCTTGTGCCATTCTCAAACGTCTTTGGTTTTTTGGAGCCAGGTACAGTAACATTTTTGGATAGACGTGGAAACGACAAACCACGGGTTGCTATCGACGATAAAAATAGAGATTTCTACAATGCCCAGGGATTTCCAAGCAAAGGTTTGATGTATTTCCTTGACCAAGTTGACCGCTACAAGTCTCATCCATTATCAAACAATGTACCGTTATATGTAAACATTTGTGGCGTGCCGCCAACAAATATGGATAGAGATGAGGCATTAGATCGTGCTTGGGACGAGACTGATGCAATGATACTGCACTTAGTTAATAGAGTAGATGGTTTCGTTTGGAACCCTTTCTCGCCTAATACAGAAACTTTGAAAATGCTAAGAACCCCTTACGCTTTTGAAAGGTATGCAAAATTATTCAAACTTAATGCTGATAAAAAACTAAGGTTAGTCAAAATGGGACCTTATAACGCTCATCAAAGAGGAGAGTGGCTAAGTCTTGTGGGCGCGTGGCTTGATGGGGGTGGAGATGGTATAGTAGCTGTCAATACTTATACAACACCAAAAGATAAAGTACCGGCGGAAAACTGGGGATATCCAACTGCTGGTCGAAGTGGAAAATTTCTAAGCGACTATAGACTGCGAGCTGTGAACGATACGAGAAGAGAATTCCCGCAGTCGGTAATATTTGCAACTGGCGGTATATTTGATGCTGACGATGCATACAACACATTTTGCGAAGGTGCTGATGCCGTAGAAGGTTATACGCCTTTTGCATATGAAGGGCTTGGTTTGAGTAGGAAATTGATGAAAGGTGCTTCAAAACTTATGAGAAGGGATGGCTACCGAACACTGGAAGATTTACGACAAGATGTAAGAGGAGAAGCCCAAGATTACTTTTGCTTAAGGTAATTATCGTTTTCTAAAAAGCATTTAAGCCTGCAATCTAAGACTCGTCTATGAAATCCGAAATACTTGAGAAATATATTCAAGCCGGCAAAATAGCTGCTGAAGTCCGTGAGGAATCAGCAAAGATAGCAAAGATTGACATGCCGCTTCTTGAGCTGGCAGTGAAGATAGAAGCCATGGTTCTTGAGAGAGGCGCTGAGATTGCTTTTCCTGTCAACCTTTCGCTTAATGAGTTCGCTGCTCACTATACTCCTCAGAGTAATGACGAAACAAAAATAAAATCCGGTGATGTGTTTAAGATAGACGTCGGAACGCATATCGATGGCTACATAGCTGACACTGCGATAACTGTTGATTTTGGAGATAACAGCAAGCTCCTTCAGGCATCAAGAGACGCGCTAAATGCTGCTGTTGACCTAGTGAAGCCTGGTGTGTCCATAGAAAAAATATCTGCAGCAATCGAAGAAGCCATAAAATCTTCAGGATTCTTACCAATAGAGAACCTTACAGGTCATGGTCTTGACCGCTACGTAGAGCATACAGAACCAACAATACCAAACGTCGGCTTGAGAAACAACCGTACGCTTGAAGAAGATCAGGTAATAGCCATAGAACCTTTTGCCACTAATGGCGCTGGCCATGTAAAAGATACAGCAGAAGTTATGATATTCTCTTTTTACGAGGACAAGCCCGTAAGAAGTGTTGATGCAAAAAAGTTAGCTTTGTATGCAGGGCGCTTCTCTGGTTTGCCTTTTGCAGAACGCTGGCTTCTGAACAAGGATGCTGTTGCAGCCGGTATGCCTGATTCTTTATTCAAAATCCGTCTGGCCCTTCGTGAGTTGGTGCAGCGCGGCGTATTCTATAGTTATCCTGTGCTTCGCGACGCAAAAGGCGGCTTGGTGAGCCAGGCTGAGCATACAATAATAGTACGAGACGATCCCATAATTATTACTAAATGAAAAAGAATGAAGTATAAAAAGTTTTCCTTCAAATTCAGCTTAAAAGGTTTTTACATCAGAAATTAATTGTGATAAAATGTTAGCAATAATAGACAATGGCAAGGGTGCAGAGCAGATAGCAAAGATGATAAGAGGTCAGAAAATTATTGTAAAGCCTGACAAAGCTGACATGAAGGCAACTGCTTTTATTCTCTCTGATGGTGATTTGAAGAACCAGAAACACAATGACAAAATAATAAAATCGTTTAATAAACCTCTTCTCGCTATTGGCGCTGGTTATCTGTTTCTTGGCGCTGCCTATGGTGCCAAAATAATTCCAGCTAAGCCAGAGAAGCAGGTAAGAGCTAAGGTAGACCATGCGTGTCCGCTTACATTAGATTTGAAAAAAATGTTTACCGCAGTCAAGTCCTGCACAGCCGCCCTAGATGATTTGCCTGAAAACTTTGACGTTATCGCTTCTTCCAAGGAACCAGAGATAATAGCCGACATGGAGAAGCCTTTCTTCGGCGTTCACTTCAACCCGGAAATGGGCGGCGACGGCATGAAAATCATTGATAACTTCGTGAAGTTCGTCGAAGTCTGGGAAAAATATCACAAAGTGTAAATAAATCAATTTCTACTAACAAAAACTAGCAATAGTCCACCAGATGGAACCGTTATCTGAATCCTGTTCATAGGATAATGATAGTGGCAGAAGGCTGCCTCTATCTCGCCGCGCTTCGCTGTTGCGTTTGTTTCTCGCCCGCAGGCTATGCATTTGATATTAATCACCAATTTGTAGTTTCTTTTGCAGTAGCGCTTTTCTTTCGAAAGAAAAGCGTTAACCGGTGTAGCTTACTTCTTCCTCTATGACCTGGCTCTTTCTTTTTTTCAGTATGCTTTCGTAAAACTGGTTCATCTCTTCACTTACAGAAGGTTTTATGTCCTTCAACGCATGCTCGAAATCCGCCCGCGTCACTACGGCTGCGTCTGTATTTCTCCTCATAGCATTCATCCCGGCTTCACGCACAAGTCCTCCAAGATCAGCACCAGAATATCCAACGGACTCTTTAGAAAGTCTCTTCATGTCAATGTCTCCGGTAAGAGGCATGTCCTTTGTATGAACGCCAAGTATCGCAAGTCTTGCCTTCTCATCAGGCGTAGGAACAAGTATTTGTCTGTCAAATCGTCCTGGTCTCAGAAGTGCTGGGTCAATAATATCTGGTCTGTTGGTTGCTGCTATAACAATAACATCATGAAGGTCTTCTAGTCCTGATATCTCAGCAAGCAGTTGACTGACAACTCTTTCAGAAACATTATCACCCTGGCCAGTTCCTCTCCTAGGCACAAGAGCGTCTACCTCATCAAAGAATATTATCGCTGGAGCAACCTGTTTTGCCCTGCGGAAGACGTCTCTTATATGTTTCTCACTTTCACCGACCCACATGGAAAGCAGCTCAGGCCCTTTGACTGATATGAAATTTGCGCCGCTCTCATTTGCCACTGCTTTAGCAAGTAGTGTTTTTCCACATCCAGGAGGTCCGAAAAGGAGCACGCCAGCCGGTGGTTTTATTCCCAATCGTTTAAACGAGTCAGGATATTTGAGAGGCCATTCTATAACTTCCTTCATGGACTTCTTCACATCCTCAAGACCACCCACATCCTCCCACTTAACTTTTGGAATTTCTATGAGTACCTCACGCATAGCTGAAGGTTCCACCATTTTCATAGAATAATCGAAATCATCCTTTGTAACAATTAGTTTCTTCAGTACATCCTGCGGTATTGGTTTGTCACCCTTTATTGATCCAATGTCCATATTGTTCTCTTCTAGAACACGGCGAAGTGCATGCATAGCAGCCTCCTTGCAGAGAGCAGTTATATCTGCACCAATATAACCATAGGTGATATCAGCTATCTGTGTGAGATCAACACCCTTGTCAAGCGGCATTCCACGTGTATGTATTTGTAATATCTCTTTACGGCCTACTTTGTTAGGAACACCTAGTTCTATTTCCCTGTCAAATCTACCTGGGCGGCGTAGTGCCGGGTCTAAAGCATTGGGTATATTTGTTGCACCTATTACAATTATTTTTCCTCTTGACTTTAGCCCGTCAAGCAGCGTAAGTAATTGAGAAACAACTCTCTTCTCTACTTCACCCTTTACTTCCTCACGCTTTGGTGCAATGGAGTCTATCTCATCTATGAAAACAATAGAAGGCGCATTCTTTTCTGCCTGTTCAAATATCTTACGTAAATTTTCCTCTGACTCTCCGTAAAATTTACTCATGACTTCAGGTCCATTAATAACAAAAAACTTCGCTCCCGACTCATTGGCAACAGCTTTAGCAAGTAGAGTCTTACCTGAGCCCGGCGGACCATGTAGAAGTATACCTTTTGGTGGTTCTATGCCTAGACGCTCGAAAAGCTCAGGATGTTTAAGAGGTAATTCTATCATTTCCCTTACTTTCTTTATTTCCTCCTGAAGTCCGCCAAGATCATCATAAGTTACATCCGGAACTGTTTCTTCCTCCATTGGCTTTGTCATTTGTGGAAGAAGTTCAACATCTGTTGCTCTCGTAACTCTAACAATGCCCTTCGGTTCCGTAGCAACAACCATAAACTTCTCTTCGCCAAAAGGTGTGAAGAAATTTTCCAAATCCATTCCAAAGAACTGCTCAAACATACTATTACTGCGGCGATCCTGAACTATAGGATTAGGTATTATTATGTCGCCTGAGACAAGAGGTCTCATAAGTATGTTTTGTTTTATGAGGTTCCCGCCCATGTGAATTATTATTCCTTTGCGTGCCGGTGCGATTGTAACGGATTTTGCCTCTACAACCGTTGCTTTTTTTACCTTAACTGCCTCGCCAACCCCGGAACCACAATTGCGGCGTTCCAACCCGTCCATTCTTAATATATCAAGCCCTATATCAACCGGATATGCCCTCACAGCTATAGCAGCTGTCTTTCTCTTTCCCTCAAGCTCAACAATATCACCTTCAGCAATGCCTACTCTTTTCATATCCTTTGCTGATATTCTCACAATTCCGCGTCCAAAGTCTCCCTTCTCTGTAAGTTCGCCAACTCTCAATTTAACTTCTTCTGCCATAACCATCAACTCCATTAATCAGAATCGCTTCTATTCTCTATATGCATGTGTGATTATTATAGTTGACCAACTTAATATTTAGGTATTACACAAGTTGGTCACATATAGTTAACCAAGTTATGTTATTCAGACTCTTCATTTGGTTAACTATAAATTATCATTGTCTACTATCTTTGTTCCTCCACTTTATGATTCAGTTGCCTCATGTCCTTATTTTGCATCATAATCTTCATCATGTCATAATGAACCTTGTTATGCCACTCATCAAAAAACTGTTCCATTCTTTTCATGTTTTCCAAAGCAACTATAAAGGCCGAATCTGCTACCTTTATGTGTGGTATTTCATCCAGAATTCCAGGACGCCTATACTCATACTTCTTGGAGCCATTGGGCACAGTCTGATTCCAACCATGTAATTCACGGAAAAACTTGTTCCGCTCATAGTCAGATTCAAAGTCTTCAGCGCGTGTGTCAAACGTTATTATGACAGCAGCACCGTTTTTCTTTATTTCTATCTTCATGTAAACCACGTCTTTAGTGTTACCGTTGACACTAAAAGTATATAAAGATTTAGTGATGACAGTAACACTAAAACATTGCACCGATTTTGTTAGTTTAAATTTTCTTCGCCGCTAGTGTTAGCATGCGCCTTGGAACAAACACGCCACTGGATAAGCTTCTCGACGGAGGTATAGAAGACGATGCCATTACAAATATCTACGGGCCACCTGGCTCGGGAAAGACAAATGTAACATTATCTACAGCTCTTTCCGTATGCAACGCAGGCAAGAAAGTCATTTACATTGATACCGAAGGCTCCTTTTCCGTCGATAGATTTGAACAGTTAGGCGGAACTGACAAGGAAATGAAAAATATACTATTCTTGCACGTTCATTCCTGGGAAGAGCAGCATAAGGCATTCCAAAGTCTTGAAAAATTAATTGACAAGAATGTTGGGCTTGTTGTTGTTGATTCTTTCGTAGCGCTATATAGGCTGGAGTTAGACGAAAAGAACTTCCAACATATAAACAAGCAGCTTGCCACGCAGTACTCTATACTATCCAAGATAACCAGAACAGAGCACATACCTGTTTTAGTTACAAACCAAGTCTACAGCAAAGGTGAAACAATAGAACTAACATCCCGAGCTATAGCCAAGTACTGGAGCAAGACTCTTATTGAACTACGTAAAACTGAGAAAGAGAACCAGCGTGTTGCTACTTTGCGTAAGCACCGCAGTCTGCCAGAAGGCCGCAGTATAGAGTTCTTGATAACAAAAGATGGTATGAAACAGGTTGGGAAGTTTAGCATCCTCTAATTTATAAGCATTCCACGTTTGAATTTAGCAATGTTAGCTGTAAAAATTCTTGGTCTTGTTGACATATTAACAGCCGTAGTTATTTTCATGAATATCAATCTGTTATTTCTAACCATACCCATATTTTTAGTTCATTTTGTAAAGGGTATAACAAGCATGGCAGCAGACCCATTGGGAAAACTTTATGGTTCTGTAGATTTGATTTCATCTTTTGTAGTGCTGCTGCACATAGTTCTGCCTGAAATACTAAGTTCGTTTTTGATAATAATACTGCTGTTCAAGGGTGTAACGAGCCTGCTCTAATCAGAAAGCGAGTTGTGCAATTACGGAACGATGTTTCTGGACGATTACATTAAAGATTCCTTATTCATTGGAAATGCCGTGCAGGCGCGTATGTCATCGCTTCCCAAGATGAATTGCATCACGCGATTAAGCCCTATACCACAGCCGGCGTGTTGAATCGGATGCGCCTTTACAATGTCAAGGTACCACTTGAAGTCTTCTATAGTCTTCCCTCTTTCTAGGAGCATCTTGTACATGGATGATTTTTCCAACTTTTCTAAGAGCTGGTCATGGTCGTATTCGCGTTCTGCTGCTCCAACTGCCTCGCCGCTGTAGGGCAGTACAAGATCGCAACTGTTGACAAGCAGTGGATTTTCATTGCGTCTCATGTTGAAGAACTTTATCGCCTCAGGGTAGTGGGTTATGAACAAAGGTGCGCCGCCAGCGAGTATTTTTTCATGCTTGCTCTTCAGGTCATATCCCCATTCAATGTCGACACCCATTTCATTAAGTTTTTTTATTGCATCTGTGTAGGTCATTCTGGCAAATGGTTTCGTCACTGCTTTGAGTCTTCCTGAATTAATGCCAAGCTCCTCTATCTCAGGGCAGGCAGCAGCAGCATGTATCATTGCATGAACTATGTTTTCTATATGCACCAGCAGTTGATCAAAGTCTCCTGGAAATTCTATTTCCACTAGGGCGAACTCCGTAAGGTGTCTATCATCTATATCCGGCTCTGCCCTGAAGCTAGATCCGATGCAAAATACTTGTCCGAGTTTAGGTATCAAAGCCTCTAGATATAATTGGCCTGTTTGAACCAGATACGCCGACTGTCCAAAATAGTCCAGTTCAAAGAGCGTGTCTATGTTTTCGCAGGCGCCCGTAACTTTTGTTATGTGAGGCACAAGGACTTCCGTAAACCCTCTTTCTGCGAAATATTTTCTCGCAGCTACTAGAGCAGCAGCTTCTACTACAGTAATAGATGCTAGTTCATTCGTTGTAAGTACGCTTGCCCTGTCGTTCGTTTGTTTCAGCGCGTCGAGCGATGTTGTAATGTCTTTTGTTTTCATAAAATCCCTCCTTCGTTTATGGAGGGAGAAATTGTAAACCCTCTCTTACTTCGGGTCACTAGTTTATAAGCTTGGGGTGATGAAAAAACATTTTATACTTAGAAGTGAATAATAATATTTTCTGAGAAGTAATAATTCCGCATCTTACTTTGTCTTAGCCTTTGTCTTATTGACCTTAGTGTGTGTCTTCTGGTGAAGCGTCAGCGCACGTTTCGTCTTGAACATCTTTCCGCATTCGCACTTAAGTTGCTCAGCTTCCTTACTCGACTTGCGAGAGGCTATCTGTGCGGCCTTGAGCCTGTTCTTGTCAAGCCAGTCTTTTTTCGTAGCACATGTAGGATCAAGACACATACGGAACGGTCTTGAAGCTGGGCGTTGAACCTGTATTATCGGCTGTTTGCACTCCTCACATATCTTTTCAGTGGATGTTATGATTCCTTCGCGTGGTAGAGGAAATCCAACACGACAGCCTTTGGGATATCCAGAGCAGCCAACAAACCTCTTGCCAGTACGCCAGTTCTTGTGAACCTTCAAAGTGCCGCCGCATTTCAAACAAGTTCCAAGCTTGGACTGCTTGTCCTGCGTAGCTATTACTGCATTGGTAAGCTCTTCACCAATCTTCTTTTCCTTTTTCCTGAAGTCGTTGCAGATTTTTTCAATACGCTTCTTTGCCTCATCCAAGACCTGTTCCTTT
>DATDUC010000064.1:0-4206 GCA_035290545.1 archaeon
GTGGTGGAGGGGGTGGCTCTGGTCCTTTCAAGAAGACAGCAAAAACTGTATGGTTCCTATCCATCAAAACATCAATTACACTCTCGCCGTCAGCAGCTATCCGCGCTGGAGCAACTGCTGCTGGTATCAAGGTTCCATCCAGAACCCAATGATCAAAGGTGTAATTTTTATTTGGCCTTTGTTGAACAGTAACTATGCTATTTTTTTCATAGCGGTGAACCTCGCCATCGCGCGGCGAAGTTCTACCCGCATTGTCTGGTTCAACATGTACACTAAGCACTACACCCTCGCCACGCCCTGGTGGTTGTGGTGGTGGGGGATTTGGCGGTGGAGGGGGCGGTTTTGGTGGCCTGTTTTTTTCGATTTGTTCAAGAAGTACGTTTCGTTTGTAAGCTGGTATCTGGCCGTATTTGTCCATGTTAGAAAGTTTTTTCCATTCACGCTCCATCAGCTTTAGGCCTTCAAGCGCCTCGGCCTCGCCACTATTTGCTTTTGCCAGGGCTACGTCAATAGCAATTGCTACTTCTTTTTCCTTATCATTTTTTGAATCTCTTAATTCAGGCAATCTTTCCATTGATTCTATCAAACCTCTTAACTTAGGCATTGTGCCGCGTTTGAGTTTGCCGTCTTTTAGCCACTCTTCGCGCCATTTTGGATAGAATTCGTCTATAACCGCAGCTGCCGAGTTGAGGTCAATAGTTGCATTAGTATAGTTTTTTTCATTGATTTCACCGGCTTCTGGATGACCTTCCGGGTTTATTATATATCCTTTGCCACCAGATTCTTTGAATTTTTTATCTACCATTCGCACACCTTTAGGTACGTCTAAGTAATTCTGACGTAATTCTCTTAGAACTAATTGGCAAACCCGCAATAAAAAGGTTTAGAAATCTTTACCGAATTCCTTTCTTAATAGGAATATCTGTTTTTCATGAGAAGGCAACTGATTTACATGGTCCATGAGCTGCTTCTCGAGGCGCCTTATTTCTTCTTTAGCAGCGTCATGGGTGACTCTTTTCATTTGGTGGAGCAGTTTTACCTTTTCTATGCTGCGCTCAATGGCTAGAATGTTAGAATGAACAGACATATGATATTATTCTATTCTCTACGCTAAAAAGATTTGGATGCTATTTCACTGTCTGCTTATGTCTTATTGTATCGCGCAGGGAATTTATCAAATCCATGTACTGAGTACGATTTGGATCATAGACATGGTCAGCAGGATTATAGCAGGAATCACTTTCCCAGCTTCTTGTACCATCCCTGTTTCTCACCAGGCATTTAACACTAAACAAATGGTTGTGGTGTAGACTAAAATCTGTTTTTTCTGTTTTAAACCAATATGGCGTCAGTCTTTCAGCGCCATTCAAATCTTCAGACCATGTCGTAGGCAAATACCATACCATAACGTTTCATCTCCCTTCGTAATTAGAAAAATCATTTACAATCTGGCATTGAAGTTCTGGATGTTGAAGGCAGCGCCATCCAGGGGCTTTATTGTAAGAATGTTAAGGCCAGGGCGCAGGCTGCTCTTTTCCACTTCCAGCTGGAAAAAGCCAGGCTCCAACTTTACGTATTCGTTAAGAAGCTCTGTATTTCCATTGGTTATCCTGACTGAATAGCCGCCTGGACTGAATATGTCAACAACGTCAAACATTATATGACCGTCTGTCATTTTGTTATACTCGTTCTGGGTAAGGTTTATATCGACAACAAGATCTTTCTCTGCGCGTGTCATTCTTGTAAGAGCTATTGTGGCGCGGCCAGAGAATTTTGAATCCTCAAGTGCATCAAATATCATCATATTCGTGTCGCTGAACTGGGAGCCATCAAGGTATATAGATTGTCTACTATTCACGGCGCCATTATAAACAGTGTTGCCGTTTAGCCTTAGGAGAAGCGAACCTGCATTATCATTAAGACTGAAATCTATGCGCGCTCCTGTAACCTTCTGTGGATCCTTTAGTTTGAAAGTAAAAGTGCTAATATCACGAGGGTAGGTATTTGCCGTTATTTTAATATCGCCAAGCTCGTAGATTGTTGGAGCCCATATTCTCCATTCAGAACTACCTGCCTCTATTTCTATGTGTTCGCCAGAACCAAGTGAAAATTCGTAATGGCCAACTTCCAGAAGTGTATTAACAACAACTCTTCCGTCAACCCTTACTATAAGAGGTCCGTAGCCATTTGTGTTCACGACATCAAAACTGACATAAACCAACTGTGATTTACCTATATCAGCCTTTATGGATGTAACACCAAACATGAGACCGCTTGTGGTCTTGCGAGCACCAAGATTGTACACACCGGTTTCAAGAAAATTATTTGCGTCAAAACTTGCGTACAAGGTCTCAACATCTTCAAAGTTTGCTGTACCAACAAACATTGGACTTGTAAAGCCACCAAAAGACATTCCTGTAGAGTAACCTGTACCGCAACAACCAATTCCAGTACCAAAGCCGAATACAGTCATAAGTATTGCTATTATAACCAGTCCTGCTACCAGAAAATATACAAATTCGTCTGCCATTTGCTCACCTTACGCTAGTAATGTTACTACCTTCTAGTAAATAGAATAGAAAGACTTAAAAAGGTTGCTATAAGCCCCTTTCGTAACCGAAAGACGCACAAAGTGCGTCAGTCAGAGGCGAAAGTGGCTTGCGGTCAAAGAAATATATTTAAGTGCGAGGGGGCGGATTCGAACCGCCGAACGGACTAACCGACAAGATCTTGAGTATCGCAATCATACTCCCTTCCGGGATCAGCACTCAATGCTGGTATGTCCTTGCGCCTTTTTCTGGAACCCTTTCTGTACTGGTTTTACGCCAGCGCTTTTTGAAAAGGGCTGACCAGACTTGGCTACCCTCGCATTGCTATCGCATCTTCTTGGAGAAGATGGGATCCAAATGAACAACACTGTTCATCTTAGATAACTAAATGTAGAACATATAAGAAATAATATGTTTTCCGCGTGGCTTACTTCATTTCTTGGAGTTCGCGCTTGAGCTCAAGAAGCTGTTTCTGCAAGTCTGTGAGGGATGTTTCTATATGAGTTACCTCTGCACTTTCTGTCACTTCGCCAGCACCATAAGGCCTTAACAGTTCTGCGTCAATCTCGATTATGCCACGTTCAAGGCGCTGGAGAGTCGCACGTAATATATTCAACGTGTCTGCCCGAAGGCTTTCTGTCTCGTGTAAAACAGTAAAAACTTGCTTTGTGCTTGCCACGTAGAGCTTGAGTTCCTGAATGCTTTTTATCAGATCTCGATATTTGTCTACCTTTACAAAAAGCGGCGCTCCTGTTTCGCGCTCCACAGGCAATTCCTCAACAGGCAACTCCTCGATGGGCTCGAGCCTCATAGCATCCTTAATTTCGCCAAGGTCTGACTTTTTCCTGTTATTATCTCTACGTGCAAAGAACATGTTTACCAATTTTACTTAGTATTGATGATTTAAATAATATGCTCTGATATGCCATAGCCAAAATAACATGCCCTAGCAGAATACGAAGGTAGTTATTTTTCCGTGTTGAACATTTTTCCATGACCTGGAATAATAAAATCAGCTCTTTTCAGGATTAGTTTTCTGCTTTTTAACAGGGCTTTTTTGTCCTTTGCAAAAATATCTTTTAAGGATAGAAGTGTTTTTTTGTCGGTTTTCTGCTTTCCGTCTTCCCACCACCACAAGTCTTCTGCTATTGCTACAATTCCTTTTTCTGTTTTGACAAGCAGCGTTGCATGCTCGTGAGCGTGGCCGGGAGTTTCAATAACTTCAATACTCGTTCCTGGTATTTTCCCCTCAAAAGAGAATTCTTTGTCACCCCGGTAGATTGTGGTTCCGTCCAAAACATCCTTTCCTGGAAATAATCTTATGTTAAGAATATGGTCAACGTGATAGTGTGATAAAAATACCAAATCTATGTCATTTGGTAACAGACCCTCTTTCTGTAGCGCTGACAAAAGCAAGGCTTCGTTACAACCGGGATCAACAATTATCCTTTTTCCGGCGTCTTCGATAAGAACAGTGCTGCACGTGGCTTCGTAACTGTTACCGCTTTTACGCGCATAACCCTCGACAAGAACCTTTACTTTAGCCATTACATCACGAATGCGAAGGCCGGGATTTGAACCCGGGTTTGTTGGATACCGTGCATTTACACGGTAAGTCTCAACCTTGGCAAGGTCGTGTCCTACCAGACTAGACTAC
>DATDUC010000065.1:0-2937 GCA_035290545.1 archaeon
CGAAAGCTCAAAGAACTGGCAGTTCTTTGCAGCAGTGCGGGAAGATACTCGTGTTTGTTAATGTCGGTGAGGGGAATGTTGCTAATGCTGTTGAGGAACTGAAAACATAGAACGCCCAACTCACGGAACGTTTTGCGGCGCTGGAAGCGAAGGTAAAATAAGCAGGATGGAAGGCTTTAATACTTATTGTAACATTAATGTTACACATGGAACAAAAAGATTACAAGATGGAAACAGTTTTGCTGCTTCTACGGGGCAAGAACCACGCCCGTGGGATGGCGCAGAGCCTTGGGACAAACCATATGCTCGTATCGAGGAAAATAAAGGAGCTTGCGCGGTCGAATGTTGTTGATTTTGTTCTGGAGGGAAAAAACAAGTCGTATTTCCTGAAAAAAACAACTGAGGCACGGGCATACGTACTGATGGCCGAAAATTATAAGCTGATACATGCATTAAATAAATACCCCACCTTGCGCGGCATTATTGAAAAAATCCGTAAAGAAAAAAGAGTACGACTTGCAATTCTTTTCGGCTCCTACGCAAAAAATTTGGCTACTAAAGACAGCGACATAGATATTTACATAGAAACTGAAGACCGGGATCTCAGGAAAGAATTGATGCTGACGGACTCAAGGCTGAGCATAAAGATAGGAAAGTATGATAAACAGAACCCATTGATAAGAGAAATAGAAATTAATCATGTTGTTATAAAAGGAGAGGAAAAATTCTATGAAAAGAATAAATTTTTTGAATAAGCTTCACAAGGAAGGCAAGCTGCAGATGGTAACGCCAAGCGAAGCAATCAAAGATTCATATATTGCGAAATCAGAAAGTAACCTTGCCTCTGCAAAGATACTGCTGAGCAACGACAAACTTGAAGAAGCGGTTTCACTGGCATATTACAGCATGTATCATATGTTGGGCGCACTACTATTTAGGACAGGAATAAAATGTGAAAATCATGCTGCAGCCATAATACTACTGAAAAAAGTTTTTGATATCGACAATAAAGATATTTCTTTTGCTAAAAAAGGAAAGAATAGACAAGCAATACTATGCAGATTTTCAGATAGCTAAAAAGGATGTTATAGATTCAGTGAACTACCATCCAACAAGTTGAATGGCTTCCTACTTCGCAGAAGGGCTACTCTCAAGGATTGCTTCGAGAGAGGGACTCCCTTCTCCATAGGCTTGAAATCTGGTCGTTCCAACCATATCTGCTTTCGACAGTATGAGTTTAGCAGAGTTGAGGTCTCTATGTATATTCAGTCCGCATTTAGGACATCTATGCCATCTCACAGCAAGTGTTTTAGGCACATCTGTCCTGCACTGACTGCATGTAATGGAAGTCTTGTTAGGAGAAACTTTCACAAGCTCACAACCAGCTTCTTCCGCTTTGTATGTGAGATTTCTGAAGAAAGTTCCCCAAGAAGCATCATTGATGTGTTTGGCAAGGTAGGGATGCCTGACCATGCCTTTGATATTCAAATCTTCAACCGCGATGTAACCATATCTTTGAACAAAAAATCTAGAGAGTTTATGCAAGAAGTCCGCTCTTTGATTTGCAATAAGTTCATGCAACTTGGCAACTGGAAACCGAGACTTTTTCCTGTTTGCAGAGCCTTTGATTTTCCTGCTCAATCTTCTTTGCAGGGTTTTCAATCGCCTTTCAGAAGCAATGAGATAGCGAGGGTTTTCAATCTTTACGTCGTTGGACAAAGTAGCAAAGTTTTCAAGTCCGACATCGATACCGACTTTGTTGTCGGGGAATTTATGCTTTTGTGGTTCAACAGGAACCTCGCAACTGAAAACAGCAAACCATTTACCAGTTGGAGTTCTCTTGATAGTAAGTGTCTTGATTTTGCCCTGAATGAGTCTGTGAAGAACAATCTTAACGTCACCAATTTTGGAAAGCCGAAGCTTTCTGTTTATGAAAGCATGTCCGTTCTGCGGGTAAGTTATGCTTTTATATCGCCTGAAAGACTTGAATCTGGGAAATCCGACTCTGCAATTTCCTTTTTTAACCCGCCTGAAGAAATTTTGATATGCTTTGTCAACTCTATCAGAAACATTTTGAAGAACCTGACTGTGAACGGCTTTGAGTTCGGGATGCTTTCTCTTGAGCTTGACAATATGGTTATTCATGTCAAACTTGCGAATGGACTTCTTACCGTTCTTGTAAGCTTTGATTTTGGCTTCGAGAAGCTTGTTATAGAGGAAATATACGACAGAAAGATTATTTTCAAGAGTAGCAACTTGTTTAGAAGTAGGATACAAACGATATTTGAACATCCGTTGTGTCGAAAGCATAGTGATATATATGTTACAAAGAGAATTTAAAAATAATAGCAAAGTCGCAATTCATCCACATAATAAATTAAGTGGTCTTTTTGCGGAAGATTTTAATAAAAAACTGCTCGATTTCATATCAAGACTTGACAATCCAAAAATAGACAAATACAGAAAAATATTTGGCAGTCTCGTAGTGACGGAGTAAGACATGGCTTGAGATACGTTCATTTATGGGCGGGTATTTCTTCTGACAATTACGTAAGCACCGCGAAAAAACAGTACGGATATTAAGCATCACGCTTAAATATTTTGCTTACAATTTATTCATCAATGAAATTCGACAAAGTTTATGTTGGTATAATAGTAGTGCTTATTCTTGTTATCGGTTATTTGGTTATGCAGGCGCCTGGCATGGGCAGCCAGCAGACTGCATCCAGCACCATCAAGCAGATATATGATCTGCAGTTTGAGACAAATTCTGAGGTGCTGGCAGTGAACGAAACCAATGGCATATACAAGATGGTTGTCCGGTTCAATGACCCTACCGGCAAGTCGACAACACAGGACATTTTTGTGACAAAGGATGGAAAGCTCTTCACGAACACGCTTGTAAGCTCTGACACTTACTTGTCATTCCTCAACATA
>DATDUC010000066.1:0-3226 GCA_035290545.1 archaeon
GGATTCCGGATACCAGACAACAAATTTGTTCTAAGTTTGATAAGAAAGCTTGGAAAACCTATTACTTCGACTTCTGCTAATATTTCCGGCAGCGAAAACCTCTACAAAATAAAAGATATCATAAAATTATTTGACAAAAAGGTTGACATGATAATTGACGCAGGAAACATACCAAAGAGAAAAGCGTCAACACTATTTGACACAATAGAAGGCAAAATAATTCGCGAGGGACCTATTTCTGAGAAGAAAATACACGACGTGCTGAAAGGTTAAGAACATTGATTTATATGTTGTTAATATGGATGTACTTAATTCGTGTATAAAATCTGCTATTGCAGGTGGACATGCAATTGAAAATTTTAAGTCGAAAGGTGTCAAGACAAAAGCCGACAAGTATGTTGGAAGCCACGCAATAGTCACGGACGCTGATTTCTTATCACAGAAAGCTATTCTTAATGAATTATCCAAAGACAAGGAAGCTTTTTTTATAACAGAAGAAATCGTAAAAGGTGACATAGCTAAACGTATTGTAAAAAGTAGCGACCTGAATAAAACGAAAAGCTCGCGGGTTTACATAATAGACGAGTTGGATGGCTCAAGCAGTTTCAATGCTGGTCACTATGAGTGGTCAATTTCTGTTGGTTGTGTTGAAAATTTGAAACATGTAGCTGGCGCAGTCTTCGCGCCAAAACTAGACATGCTATTCAGTGCTGCGAAGGGGATGGGAAGTTTTCTAAAAAGTGATGGTAAGCAAAAAGAAATACATGTTAATAACAATATTTTGAAAGATGCCTATGTAATATTCGGTCCGGACAATTTCCTTACAAAATATCCTGCTCATAATAAATTACTAACAAAACTTGGAGATGCGACGAGGACAATAAATGGTAATGGTTCTTGCGCACTTCCACTGGGCCTTGTTGCTTGCGGCAAAGCCGATGCACTGATTGAGCCACTACAAAGTCCTTGGGACTGGGCGGCTGGCAAATTACTGGTAGAAGAAGCGGGTGGGGTTTTGCTTTTCTATGAAATGGACAATGGTAGAATTATACCAATAGATATGTTAGAATCAAGGCATTATGATCCTGACAAGCGTGCTGTAGGATTTGTAGCTGGAAACAAAAACATTGCAGAAGAAATAATGAAAATTCTGCTTTCCATCAAAGTTTAGCACATATTTTTCTTGTGGAATGGCTTCCGTACTTTCTTAACTTCACTGTTTTGATTTTATTTTTCTTTACATAATCCTTTGTCTCTTTAGGCAGCTTCTGGTCATAGCCAAGAACAATAACATTCGGCTTGTATTTTTTCAGAACTAGGACAAAACTTTTTGGCGAACCAATAACTATCTTGTCAGCGATGCCGAGTTTTTCTAGCGCGGTTTTTCTTTTTCTTGAATTAATCGCATAGGGTTTTTTGTTGTGCTTGTCATTAGCGAGTACAATAATTAATTTTCCGAGCTTCTTTGCCTTGCATAGAAGCCAGACATGACCCGGGTGGACCTTGTTGAACTTGCCGCCTGTCAGAATAACTTTCATATTAATCATACAAATTTTGAATCGAATAAGATTAAAGGCAATTTACCTTGGATGCTTGTGGCCCCACTTCTCCAAAGCCTGTCGTAATTCAATATGCTTCTTTGCATACTCCTCGAGAGATGTGTGACTCATATGAGCATCTATGGCCTGCATGGCTGCTTTTGCTCCGGCGCGGGTGCCCTTTGGATGACCGTGAATGCCGCCGCTTACTAGAAGACAAATATCGGTACCTAGTACGCCAAGTATGTCTGGAATGAGACCTGGATGCACTCCGCCCGAGGAAACAGGAAGCACTGGTTTTATTTTGCCCCAGTTCTGATTAAGTGTGGGGAAAGGTTTTTTCGTCTTCTCGCTCCGCAGAACATTGGCTGTAATTTCCTTCTCAATACCCATAACTTCGTCTTTAGTTCCTACTAATTTGCCGACAACAGTACCTACATGTATCTGGTCAACGCCGATGAGTCTCATGAGCTTCGCCAGGAAAAGCATGCTTATACCGTGTTTAGGATTTCTATCAAAGGAGGCGTGCATGGCGCGATGGGCATGTATTGCCAAGTGATAATCCTGACAAACTTCACGCATGGTCTGAACAGCGGCTGTGCCGGCTGTGACAACATCGATCATTGCATATTCCCATCCAAGGTTGTGCAGCATCTTTGCTCTCTTTATCATAACATGTGTCGGGCCGGTTATGTTTAGTAACGCGGACTTTCTATCACCGGTTTCTTTTTCTGCCTTATCTCTCATCTTGGCACATAGACGGATGCGCTCTTCGAATCTGTTGAACGGAGTAGAAGTAAGATTCTCATCATCCTTGAGCAACTCAAAGCCTCCCATCCAGGTTTCGTAACCAACCTTTGCGTGTTCTGCTGCACTAAAGCCTATTTTTGGTTTTGGCACTGCACCGGTTATGGGTCGTTTCTTTACCTTAAGCAGACGACGCAACCCCTGAATGCCATACTGTGGGCCACGGAAACCTTTAATATAGTCCGCCGGAAACTCCGCATCAATGAGGCGCAGGTTACTCAGAGCTTTCATGCCAAAAATATTTCCAGCTATGCCGCTAAGAAGCTGCGGCGCGTTTCCCTTGTCCCATAAACAGCCTGGGTATGCTATCTTGACATAGTTGCCATGAATCTCATAAGCAGTAGCCATTACCTCATGGATTCGCTTTGGCATATTGGAAAGCGTGGTCCATGTTCCTGCGCTGCTCTCAGAAGCTACGCGACCTGCTGCCTCCTTAATTGAGATACCTTTTGCCGGCTCGAAATAAAACAAGGCTTTGATATCTGTTTTCTTCGGCTTGTAGTTTGTATTGACAAAATCAGTGTACCACTCAAATGACATAATAATATCTAAGGACGATTGCTAATAAAGATTTTTAATCAAGGCGAAAAACAAACTCATCTTTTGTTCATGGCCGCTATACGTTCAAACGTCTCACGAAACTCATCAATGGCTTCTCTAAATTCTGACTCGTCAAAATCTCTGTGTTGCTTTCCAAGAAGTCCCTCGCAAGACCTGATATAGCCATCTAACGCAGCTGCATCGGATACAGGCGGCGTTGGCATGAGTGCGTGTTTTTCGTGCTTCTCTAAGGCACCTTCTTCTGCTAATCTGGTGTGATACTCTACTGCACCATCGGGCATGACCCAATAGGAGAATGAAAATCGAACCAGTATTTTGTT
>DATDUC010000067.1:0-7477 GCA_035290545.1 archaeon
CAGTGCATGGTGGCTTAGCTATCATAAAAAACGGGCTGCAAAAGGAATAAAAGGAAAGCTTCTTTTTAACGAGTCCTTAAAAGAGTGGGCCAAAAAATTTGGATATCATGACAGGAATACAGAAATCAGATTCATGGCAAAAGATTTTGAACCGCTGACAGAGATGATAATAAGAAACGACAAGGTCGGCTTAATAATATGGACAGAAAAGCCCCTGGGAATTCTCGTTCACAACAAGGCACTGGCCTACTCATGGGAAACATATTTTCAGATGGACTGGGCAAACGCTAAAAAATAAGCCCTGTAGAAAACCTATGATAAAAGCCACAGGGAGGGTGTCATGAATACATGACACCCTCTAGTTACTAGCATCATTGTGTACTCACAATGATGCTCCTGTGGCTTTTCCTTGAGCATTTCTACAGAGCTAAAAAATAGCTTTCAGTTCCCTTTTTATAAGTTATCCCGGAATGAAATGATAGTGATATATTTATGGCAAAGAAAATGCCCGAACCGATTGCAAACAGGATGTTCAAGAACATGTTTGTCTGCATGAAATGCAACGCAAAGATACGCGCAGCTCCTGACAAGGTCAAGGTACATAAAATAAAATGCAGGAAATGCGGCTCAAAGCAGCTTCGTTTGAAGGCGAAGGAAAGACGCGGGCAGAAAGTCTGATTAACTTCTGCTTTATATTATTTTATGATAAGATCTAAATATGGCAAAAATTAAAATCAAAAGCTACACTATTCATGAGTCTGGTTCTCCAAGAATGTTTTTCTATGTTCCATCTGTCATTAATGACAGGTATTCTGTTGTCATGTATCCCGGATTTAACTGTAGTCCAACAGACTACGCGCATGTAGCAAAAAGGTTTGCCGAAGAAGGAACGTTAACAGTTATCACAGACTGGCATGACGGTGGGGAATATTCATACGAACATACCATTGAAACTGCTTACAGATCCGTTGATGTGCTGAAAAAAGAAGTAGGTCGTTTTCAACGTGTAATGGGAATAGGTCATAGTTTTGGTGCCGAACGGCTCCTCAAAGCCGCGCTTCTTGACAAGGAAGCGCGATTCACGGCTATAGCAGCAGTCCAACTACCGGATCATCTTGGCAAATATACAGAAAACCACAACATCCTGAACTTTCTTTCAAGAGTTTCCGGCCTAAATTACGTCGCCACATTATTTATGAAAACAAGACACAGAAATCTTGGAATTAGAAATCATCAAGATGTAGACCGTCTTATAAAATTTATAGATGACGACAAGTCACTGATTGATGTGATAGATGAATCCGCACAAAACATGCCGCCAACTCTTTTTATTTGCAGCAGGAACGACCCTCATGTCTTGCATCACGATGCAATAACCGCAAGTGAAAAAATGCGGGGAAAAAGGTATGGTGATAGAAATTGCTGAAGTATACAAACTCAGTCCAGATATGACTGAAGATGAAATGACAGGTGTTGCTGATTACTCCAGGGTGTTTTTTGACAGAGTTGCCAGACAATGCAGCTCACTTAGACGCCCAAACAGTTTAAATAGAAAAAACGGGAAATAAATCATATGGTTGGCTATCTCAAACTAATGCGTCCGCTCAACGGAATCATGTCTGTAATAGCTGTCTGGATAGGCGCATTGGTAGCAGGCGCGCCGTTCATGCCGGACAACAGCATAATTTTCGGCATGGTGGCTGTTTTCCTCATATCAGGCGGCGGCATGACCATAAACGATTTTTTTGATATAGAAATCGACAAGCTCAACAAGCCCAACAGACCATTAGCTTCGGGGAAGATTTCCAAGCGGTCAGCACTGGCATATTCAGGAATCTTATTTATCATCGGTAATGCTGCGGCTTATATGATAAGTGTCGAGGCGTTTTTCACAGCTGTTATTGTATCAGTTTTACTTATCGCCTATGCGGCTTACCTCAAGAAAACAATACTCATAGGCAACCTGATTGTCAGCGGACTTGTTGGCCTTACGTTCGTGTTCGGCGGCATCATAATTGGAGACTATTTACCTGTGTTGCCGCTGGCCCTGCTTGCTTTCCTTTCGAATACGGCACGGGAAATTTACAAAACCATAGACGATGCGCTGGGTGATCGTAAATATAATGTAAACAGTCTGGCCATAAAATTAGGCGTTGTAAAAACCAGAATAATAGGCAACGTATTTCTCATAGTAGCAGTGGCGTTCAGCTTTGTGCCATACTTTCTTGGGCTGCTGGGCATCATGTACCTGTTCTTTGTCCTATTTGCAGATATAATATTTCTCTCAGCCACCATAGCTCCGGCCAAATACTGTTCGAAATTAATAAAAGTTGCAATGCTCGTGGCTCTGATAGCTTTTCTTGTCGGCGCTATTAAGTTATAAATACTAGGCGGCAAAAATAGAGCAGTGGTATCATGGGAAAAATACAGGACTATGCAATAAAAAATAACATCAAGCCGAAGGAATGTGTTTATCACACATGGCGCGATGCCAAGAACAAAAATAACGAGTCCACAGGCAAAATAAGAGTGTTAGTCCCGCCAAAAAGCACTACAGCCATGGTAGAGTACACATGTCCTGAATGCAAACATGAAGCCTATGTCGAACAGGAATGGAAAAGACCATTTAATATTAAATGCGCAAAGTGCGGCTTCAAGATAACCGTGCCGAAGATGAAGGCTGCTGCCAAGAAAGAACTCAAAGCGGAGAATGCTAAAAGCAAGAGTTAAGTTTTGTAAATACCCATTTCTCTCTTTATTTTCTCAACGGTTACATGCCAATTTGTTTCTAGTTTTTCATAAACAGGTGCAGGAACTGAAACCATCCAGCCGTATTCTGCGCGACTGTTCCGTATGTTACATATATACATAGCGGTCTTTTCTATGAGAAGAAGTTAACTCACAACGATCGAAGGCTTCGCCAAGATCGGATACTTCTAATATACTCCCTCTTTTAGGTGTTACCATTAAAACCAAACTTACTATTCTTTAAAATCTTATAAACCTGTTCCACATTCTTTTTGCAGACATGGTCATGATAGCGGAAGCCGCCGCCCATGGACTTCGGCACGTGCATGAGCTCGTGAATAAGTGTTTTTGTCTGTTCCTCTTCACTCATTTTGTCAAACTTTTCAGAAATAACCTCAATGACGTAATGCGCCTTCAGACCAAGAGCCGCTTGCATGACGCGCGGCATAGCATGACATCTTGCCAGGGTGTAGCGTGACTGGCTGCCGGTGGAACGTAAAAACTTTATCCGGGAGAAGTCATGTTTTATGCCCGTCCTTTCCGCTATATTTTTTGCCCTTGCTTCTATATCGGGAGCCGGGTGATACTTTATCATGCATCTCAATTAGAATTAAAAAATTAAAAGACGTTAACGCCACCATTGTGCTATCTTTCTTGCATCTTCGTATCCTACTCTAAGATTACTTTTGCACATTTCCTCGTATGCCCTGAATTCAACTGGATCAAGAAATCGCAGACTGTCATCAATAAAATATTCCTGACATTCGGGTACGATTGGTCTTATTCCCCCCCATCCTGCCCTAACGCCAGAAGATCGGAATGATCATAATAATTTCTTCCGAACCAAACACCATAACGGAAACCTTCTCTTGCAAGAAAAGCGTTCGCAAGACTTGTCATAGATTCTGCCAAGCTCATTTCACAGTAACGCACAGCATCATCTGATCTTAATCCTAATTGTCTGAAAGCTTCCAGGTAAGGACAAAAATTTCTTGACCGTATGTAAACAGCCTTCGCACCCCTTCTTGACGGCAAGAATTCCGTACCCACGTCATCTGGGTTGATTTTCATATACTCTAGAAACACGAGTCTAAATGCCTTCTCTACAGCAGATGGATAATCCTGGAGATTTCGACTCACTTGTTCAAAATTTTCTTCAAGCCATCCTTGCCTTTTTCGGTATATCGCAGTTCTTACGCTATGCTCTCTGTCACAGCTGAATCCTCTTTCTGCTATTTCTCTAAATAAATCTACTTTTTCTTGTATTGCTCTTTGCTGTTTTGGTGTAAAACTAGCCATGAAATATCTATAGAAAATAAGTTTAAAAGCTGTCATGAAAAACTATCAAAGGTGCCACGTTAGCTCAGTTGGTAAACTTTTCGGAAAGTTTAATCAAAACGAGAAGTTCAGTAGAGAGCGCTACCTTGGTAAGGTAGAGGTCCTGAGTTCGACTCTCAGACGTGGCTTAATTGTTACTTTTAAATGGTGAATCTTCATATACTCAGACAATAAATAAACCCGCTTATAATCTACCCCTTTCGAATGCCAGAAAATAAACACAATAAACAGTCATCACTATGGCTATTAGCAGAAAAGGTAGCTTTATACTATATAAGTCAGCCAGGTATCCTACCACAGGTTCGACAAGAAGAAACACGGCAGCCAATACGAATGAAAAAACAGATTCCACCGTGGCCCTGTTGAAACTTTTCGTCCTGCTATGTAAATACCCGCTTCTGGAAATCACAAAAAATCCATGCGGAAGTGCAAATAGAACAAAACACACGGCGCCCAGGATATAATTATTTGCAAGGACCATTATGTACAACAATACAGTTGCTACGATTATCTGCAGCGCAAAAATATTGCCATAGGAAATACGTTTTCTCACAGAAAGCGTGATATTTCCTGAAAATGTAACAAGAAGTGATTTGAATGTGTATACCACCCCGAAAAGCACTATAGGCATAGCTAGATAGTTAAGATATATCTGGCCGTAGTTGTATGAAATGTCAGAACCTATGCTGAATATTATGGAGAATATAAGAACGGCACGCAATTGTCTGCTGCCAGCTATGTGCCTCATCGAATCACGAAAGTGGCCAAACATTCCCGTATTTTTGAGAGGTTTATGATATCTGGGTTCCCTGAGGGTGATTATAACAACGAACGACGCAATGAGAAATGCAAGTGAAAGCTGGAAAGGCAGCAATTTCGAGTACTGGAACAGGAAGCCTGATGATAGGAAAGCTATTATCAACGGTATTTGTTCATAGATGAGTTGTCTTGACCAGAGTTTCTCGAAATCTCTGTCTCTTTTTAGTTCCTTGAGCGTGTCGTAAAAGAACGCCATGTTTGTACCTGACGCAAATGCGAATGCCATTGCAGAGAAGGCGCTTGCCAGCAGGAAGTGCCAATAATTACTTGCAAATATAAGAGTGACCAGCTGTAGCGTGCCAAACATTGCAGATATTATCAAAACCCTCTTGCGTCCCCATCTGTCTGCAAGTATGCTTGACGGAAGTTCAAGCACTATCCTTGTTAAACTCCATATGACACCCAGTAATGCTATGTTGAAAATAGTCAGGCCATTCTCTATGTAAAACAGCTGTATTATTGGGATGAAGAAAGTGAACTGCATCAGTGCAGTAGCAAGATAGTACTTCCGTATATTTCCCTCTAATTTCTGCAGGTAAGTCATACTAAAATTTTGTATTAACATCTTTTAAACGCTGTTTTTATGCATGTCGGATAATGCGTATAAATGAATAAATTTGAGAAACAGTACACAGTATTAAGAAAACTGCTCGAAAATGGTATTGCACTGGATATAGACGAAACGCTAGCCGACACAAATGCTTACTGGGCAGAACTGATTTTCCGCCGCCACGGTCATGCGGGCCTAGGAAATGCACACGATGCAATACGTGCATACAAATATGTGAGGAATGTTCCGGAATGGCAGACAGATGAAATCAGGCAGAAAGTGTCTGAATTTATTCATTCGGATGACGTAGTGCTTTCCACCCCTCCTGTAAGAGGGTCTCAGGAAGGTGTTGCATCATTGAGAAAAATAAAAACTGTCTCATGTTACATATCAGGGCGGCCGCGTTCTGTCGAAAGGGCAACATACAAATGGCTGCACGACCACGGATTCCCGGAATCTCATGTGATATTTCAGCCTTCCGTAGGCGATATGACGGATATGGGTTTTGAAAATGCAGAAACGTGGAGAATGGAGCTATTGAAATTTCTTTACCCAAACGTCGGGGGTTTAATATACGACAATGAGCATATTGTAACTCATGCTGATGGGTACAAAGGAAGAATATACCTGCTTGGCAGTTCGATAAAAGCACCGAATGTGACAGGATGTCATGATTGGGAAGATGTCGTACGTAACATATCTTTCTATTTCCACAGTTCAGCCGGTGATTGATCCGGAAACGCTCGGTAGGCTGCGCGTTCCATGTTACGTATTGATGAATACGCTGCGAACCGCATGATGTTAGAGAGTCCTGTTGACCGGATATAGTCCCAATCCAGACGCGTTCTTTCCATTTCACGTGTTTGTGCAAAGCCACCGAAATTGGCATCAAGATATCTTAACTGGGCATCCACTCTTCTGTAGGCATCAAAATGATCTTTCAATGACAGGTAAGGCTCATAATATGCAACGGCAATTACATTGTCTGAAAGAGATCCGTCGGAAAACATCCTGCCGTAATATGCAGGTTTTTCCGGTAATGTGACATCCTGAACATAAGCACCTTTGTGGTAAAGTCTGACATTATCCCCGTCTTCAACGCGCAAATACCATGGCGATCCTTCTCTTCTGATAAATGCAGATACAACACTGTTTCCTAATAGCAATACCTGAGGAAATTTGCTCTGCAAAGTTAACACACTGGTATTTCCATAGACATAAAGGTTTGAGTAAAAGTCCCTGTCGTAACTTGCAAAAACATTAGGGTCGCAGTCAACCCCACGGGATAAAAGTCCTATCTTGACTTCCGATGGATTGGTCAAATCAAGACTCATACTTTAACACCTCATACTTATAATTAGAACAATCTAGCAAAACTTTTAATACAGCTAATTTTGTGAAATAACAATTCTGGAAAGAATTCATAAAGAACATCGGTAGGTATTAAGGCGAATTTTATAGTGATGTTTATGTAATTTATAAGTAATTTTATTCCAGAAACATACGATACATGCGCATTTCAGTAAACTGATAAAACTGGGATTTATCTGTACAGTTGTGAATTCAGACGTTATTCTATTGTAAAGACATGAAATTCCGTCATATTAATCGAAATTAGCGAAAAGCTTCAGCTGACAAACAAGTCAGCTACATCACCACTTTCTTGGTCAATTCATCAAACCGTTTACTTAACCATCATCGGCACAAAAAAAGAAGCGGCTCAATTACTTATTTTACTTGTCTCAGACGTGGCTTAGTTGTCATTCCATGCCTCTTACTTTCTCAAATTCCGGAACGTATCTTTCTTCAAACGGGAATGGTGTCTCAAACCATGCTTTTACTATTTCCTTTGCTACCTCAGGCTCCATGGCATTGAGCGCTAGAATATTAGAATTATTGATTCCTCGTGAATTTCTTGCTTCCTCAGCATCACGGCAGTGAACAGCGTAGGCACCAGGCACCTTGTTTGCAGCCATGGCAGTGCCGGCACCTGTCCTGCATATAACTATGCCTCTTGAGTAA
>DATDUC010000068.1:0-2916 GCA_035290545.1 archaeon
AAAAATAACTATCTCAGAAGCGGCTAAGCAGGCTAATATGACAATATGGGAAATGGAAAAGTATCTCGTAGATAGAGGTTTTAAATCTGAGTATTCAACTGAAGACCTAGAAAAAGAAATTGAACTCCTCGGCAAATTTTAGGCAACCCATGAATAGAGACTTTGTACAATATACATTTCATTCAAAGTCCTCTATTGACATATGTCAGGAAAAATTGACAATGAATTGAAGGAACGATAGTTTTATATAAAGAACGATAGTTTTATATAAAGAACGATAGTATTATATAAAGGTTGTATAAATGATAGCGAAAACGTGGGAGAAATTCGCCGGCTGGAAGGTCATCGGGCATTTCCTTTCGGCGCCGAACGGCAGGACGCACATCAAGGGGCTGGCGAAGAAGCTAAAAATAAGCCCGAACACCGCACAAACGTACATGAATCTCTACGAGAAGTCCGGCGTCCTCAAGTCGGAAAAGGTTGCGAACTCAAGGCAGTTCAGGCTCAACAACGATGATTTCCTTGCGACGGAAATGAAGAGGATGTGGATTCTTATGCAATTGAAAGACAGCGGGTTCGCGGAGAAGATGGCGCAAAAAAACCCGGTCATGTCTACCCTGGCACTTTTTGGCGCTTTCGCGAAAGGCGATTTCACGGATCACAGCGATGTCGATATGCTTGTAGTATCCCAGTCAGGCGTCGACGACTCGCCTGTAAAGGAGATGGAAAAAAATCTCGGCGTGCAGGCAGACCTGACGAAAATGACGCCGGCGAAGTGGAGGGGGATGGTGAAATCGGAGAATAAATTCGCGTTATCCGTGATGAAAAACCATACCATCCTGTGGGGAAGCGAGCTATGAGCATAGACGAATGCTTCAGGAAAGGCATGATACAGAACTGGAAGAGCTGTTCAATTTCTATGAAAAGTACAAAGAACAAATAGAGCCCCAGATACTGGCGCCGCTGGTTCATTTTCTTTTTGTTTCAATACACCTCTTCATCGACGGCAACGGTAGGGTTGCAAGGCTTATTCATTCATTTATATTGATGAAAGCCGGCATGCCTCTGTTTGCATTCGACCCGGATTACAGGAACATATATTTTGATCTCCTAGACAAAGGCAGGGCAGAAAGCGTGGAAGAATTTGTCCAGTTCTGCATCGACAGGCACAGGGAATTGATAGAGCACATGTGAAGTGATATATAGCTCTACAAGGAAATTTCCATAGGAGTGTTATAACGTTTAATAGGTTTAAAACAAATTAACATAATGATTGACAAACAAAAAATAAAATACCCTACAATTGAAGAAATAGTACAAGCAAATTATACGGTTATAAAAGAAATAAATGTCTCAAGAAAAGATTATCATCGAATCTATCATAGAGACCGCATAATCAAAATATTAGAGGAAATGAAAAAACTTGAAGGCGACTTATATGACAAGGCTGTATTTTTACTTAAAAATCTTATAATAAGCCATCCCTTTGGAAGTGCAAACAGAAGGACTGCGTATGTTGTTACACATACATTTATATGTAACAATACCATCAGTCTATTGACTGATGGTTTGTGGCGTGTAAGAACCACTGTAATAACGTGGCTCATAAACTTCAAGATGCCACTGGTCTATTGACCAGTGGTTCTTCACATGGGAAAATATCGGTGAGGCGCCTCACATAAAACTGGAAGATGAAAAATTCCTAGAAGGCATAAGACATGGCTGGTTAGGCGATGAGGAGGTAAAGTTATGGCTGCAAGGAAAGAAGATGAAATAAATGAAAAAGAGTTTATGAAAAAAGTAAAAACAATAATAGAAAAGGAAAGAAATTTCTTGGAAAGGGTTGGGAAACTCTGAATTTGTCTAAGTTTTATTGCATCGAATGGGTTTAATACCCCGTCCTTCAGGACGTATATTTTACTTCCATTCGTGCAAAAATACTGCGGCTTTTAAGCCGCAGATATTTATGTGTTCTATGGCTGATGACATTAGTTTTCATACAAAATAATGTCATCTGCATACACGCAAAAAGCAAAGCTTTTTGGTGCGCCGGAAAATGAAAATTTCCGTGCGTAGCAGTGACATCATAATATGTACAAATAATTATGTCACATGCTATAGAACCCTAAAGAAAGGCACTCTTTTGGCAATTCTAAAACAGGCAAATATTAGTAAAGAAGAATTTGTTGGCAAATTGTAATCTAGTGGGACATAGTGCGGCCTATGCTTTTTCTATGTTCAGCCCAGCTTGCACTCAGTGAGCTGCGAGAAGAAGTCCCTGTCGTAAATATTGTCGTATATTGAGCTGTTGTAGTACGTCACCGGATAGCGTGTAAGGTTAAGCGCAGCGCACGTCTGCTCGTTGGCGCCTTCGCACGGCACGAACAGCTTGTAAGCGTATGTGCCTAAGATGTCCAGCTGCTGTATTGTCGCCGTGTCATTTCTTTGGCCAATGATGCGCAAATTCTTGTCCCTCATGCATTCTATGAATTTCTTCTGATTGTCAAGTGCGGTGCGGTAGCTTTCCGTGATAAGAAAACGGTCTGTGAGAAGCTGCCCGTCCTTCGTCACGAAACTTTCCTGCGTCTGCTGCTGGCCGTTAAAATCAGTGAAGCGCACAGTCATGCGGTATATGCCGTACAATTCATCCGTTTTCAGCACCTCGGCCGGGCTTTCGTACTGCATCTCGTACAACGTTCGGACAACGTCGGCCGCGTGGTCCCTGTTCGCCTGCTCCTGCGTCTGGTCGGGCTGGAGCGTCACGTATGCTATTATGAGGACCAGCACGACTATGATGCCGAGATACAATTTGTCTACCATGTAATCTGCTAATAAATGAGGAAAAAACGATTTAAGCGTTATTAGACATTACGTTGGAATCACATTGTGGTAAACTACAGTCTTGCTTTGTGTATT
>DATDUC010000069.1:0-16087 GCA_035290545.1 archaeon
TAATTTCTATATATCAGCCTTCAAAGAAGACATCAAAAAGTTGCATCTAAAGGAGCCGGAAATCTGGCCAAGGGCTACGGAACACATAAATGAAATGATAGAACTTATACAGACGCTGGAGAAAAGAGGATATACCTATGTAACAGAAGATGGTGTTTATTTTGACACAGCGAAGGTGAAGAGTTATGGGAGACTGGCAAAACTTGATGCTAAGGGCTTGAAAGCTGGCGCCAGGGTTGATATTGGCCAGAAAAGGAATACCACAGATTTTGCTTTGTGGAAGTTTTCTCCCAAAGACAAAAAAAGAGACATGGAATGGGACTCGCCTTTCGGAAAGGGCTTTCCAGGGTGGCACATTGAATGCTCAGCTATGGCAATGAAATACCTTGGCGAAACCATTGACATTCATTGCGGCGGCATCGACCACATAACCGTTCATCACACCAATGAGATAGCTCAGAGCGAAGCTGCTACAGGCAAGAAATTCTCCAATTTTTGGCTTCATAATGAATTCATGCTTGTTGAAGGAAAAAAGATGTCCAAATCGTTGGGGAACTACTATACCCTCAAGAATCTTATGGAAAAAGGATTTTCTCCTGTCGCTTTCCGATATCTTTGCTTGAGCATTCATTACAGAAGCCAGATGAATTTCACTATTGAATCTCTACAAGATGCTCAGAATGCCGTAAATAGTATAAACGATTTTGTCTTTCGCCTTGGTGCTGGCAAGGATATTCAAAAAAACAAAAAAATAGAAGCCGCCCTCAAAAAGTGCAAGGAAGATTTTATAAAATATATCAACGATGACTTGGACATGCCAAATGCACTTTCGGCTATATTCAAATTGATGAAAACTGTGAACAGGGAGACAGACTCGGGAAAAGCGGATAAAAAGATGCTTCATGCGATTCGCACTTTTTTCGAGGAAATTAACAGCGTACTTGATGTGATACAGGACCAAACAGTGGTGCTTACTCCAGAAGAGAAGAAACTGCTTGAGCTGCGCGAAAGCTTTAGAAAACAGAGAGATTTCAAGGCTGCTGACGAAATACGGGCGCAGCTTAAGACAAAGGGTATAATACTTGAGGACACGCCCGATGGCGTGAGATGGAGAAAACTTTGATATGCCGGAACGTTCACGAGCAAAACCTGAGTGGCAGATAAAAATAGCCAAGGAGCGTATAGGCATACTTTTCAGCGAAGCGGCAAAGTGCAGGGATAAAAAACTTCAAAAACGCTACATGAAACTTGCAAAGAAGATAGGCATGCGTTATAATGTTCGCTTGGGAGAAAATAAAAAATTATTCTGCAAGCACTGTTTCTATTATTTTGGACATGAGACAAAGCGTAGGCTCAAGAATGGAAAAATTGTAATAGAGTGCCCCGGGTGCAATAAGATGTCACGATATTTCTATAAATGAGCAAAATATTACTTCTTTAAAATTTATAAGACATGGGGATAATATATTCTCTATGAATTTTCGTGGTGCCATGATGCATTTGCCAGTTATGCAAAGCCGAAGTGCACGAATTGAATCAGAAACAAGATACGCAAAACATTTTCATAGCGGATACCTCAGAGAGTATCTGGAGTGGTATGACTCGCGATTTAAAGTAATCAAATATGTTATACGGGCTTTCGGTGTTCCTGAGCCGATTGAAGTTGAGGTATATCGTAATGAACTTAACCGAAGAAACCCAGAAAATGAATGAACTTCCACTTTTGCAAGTTATTTATTCTTTTTGATTAAAGTTTCTGCATGTCACATAAAGACCCTCACCATATAAGCAGAGTAAGATATCAAAGGCGCGTTGAAAGATATGTGACCGAGTATCTTACAATGTCGACCACAGAACTGGAGCGAGAGCTAGCGGATTATGAGGCTGATGTTGGAAAATTCGAACTGTTTTTGACACGTATTGGCTTAGTTCACGAGCCGGCAGAAGTAGCAGCGCGCAGAGCTGTCCTTAAAAGCAGGAAAGTTTATGGACATGAATAAAACGCGTTTTGGTAAGGTTTAAAAGTGTATTCTACTAATGAATGTTGATTGATATGACTTCAGCACACGATGTAGACCAACAGAAGCTTGTAGATCACATGTCTTTGCAGCTAAAGGGCACAATAACGATGCCTGAGTGGGCACGTTTTGTAAAAACAGGCGTATCGCGTGAGCGACAGCCAGAGCATCAAGACTGGTATTATGCCCGTTCTGCTAGCATACTTCGCAAAATTTACTTGGACGGACCTGTTGGCACTGAGAGATTACGTACTTACTACGGTGGTCTTCATAGGCGTGGCCACAAGCCAGCACACTTTGCACCGGGTGGCGGCAAGATAATACGTACTATATTACAGCAGCTTGAAAGCGCTGGTTATGTCAAGAAAGAAAAGAAGGGTCGTTCTGTCACACCTGTGGGCCAGAAGTTTGTGGATAGTTGTGCTAAAAACACAAAATAATTCTTTTAAATCTAATAGAATAATTTGTTCTGTAAGTGATTGGAATGAATGAAGAAGAAATCAAAAAGAAAATGCTTCAGCAAAGAATGGCTCAGATGTCATCTGAGCAGATGCAGCAAGCCCAGCAGCAGCAACAGATGGAGGATGTTCTTAAAACGGTGATGTCACAGGTACTGGACAGGGAAGCGAAGGAACGCCTTTCCAATCTCAAGCTTGTTAAGCCTGAAATTGCCATGCAGCTTGAAATGTACCTAGCGCAATTATTCCAGTCCGGTCAGCTGCGCGAGCGAATCACGGACGAACAGCTTGTAATCATACTCAAGAAAATCACAGAAAAACGCGAGACGAAGATAAGACGAAAATAAGCCTTTAATATGTAACCCCCCAAGATTAGAAAGATAAACCTTTCTTAAAAAGAAAGCTTTACCAAAGAAGTGTTAATATGGCATCAAGAAAACCTTTTGGCAAGAAAATTAAGCTCATAGCAGCGCGCAAACAGGCAGCGCCGCGCTGGGCAGACATAAAGAAATTTTCACTCAAGAGAGCACGCACAAGAAGAATACGCGTCACCACAAAGCAATGGAGACGCGGCAGGATAAAAGTTTAACCCTTTTCTTTCCTAAAGAAAAGCCCTACTGGAAAATAAAAATATTATAATAAAGAGAATCTATATGGCAGAGAAAATTTCAGCAACAGAGAAAATATTCACGATACCGCTGCGCGAAGCGTACAAGAAGGCACATGACAAGAGAGTGCCCTACGCTGCGCGCCTTGTCAAGAAATACCTGCAAACCCATATGAAGGCTGAAACGGTGAAGATGGGCAAACACCTTAATGAGGAACTCTGGAGTCGTTGTATTTCCAAGCCGCCACGTCGTGTTCGTGTGAAGGCTTTCAAGGAAGGAGATGTCGTCAAGGTTGAACTGATGGGATTTGATTATGTTGATTTCAAGGCACAGCCAAAGAAGGACAAAAAGGACATGAAGGAAAAGCTGCTAGAGCGCCTTGGCCCTAAAGCTCTGAAGAAAGAGGAAGAAGAAAAGAAGATAGAAGGGCAGCAAACACCGGAAAAGTCGAAGGCTGTTGAAAAGCACGAAGTCGGTGAGTAGTTAAATGAAACGTGCGAGAGATTGTTCTCCTTATGAATTGTTTGAGCCCCGTATGAAAGGGCTACCACCAGAGATACGTGAATACCTCACGCCTTCCATAAAAACTGGTTTTGAAGCTGCTGAAGAAATACAGCAGATGCAAAATCACTGGCTCTATAGATTTGCTGAATCTATTCATGTAAATGGCGAAATTCTTTATATGATGGGTCAAGGCGTAAACAAAGTGTGGCGTGCAGTAACTTTCAGAATTTAATTAACTTCTTAATCTACCAAAACCTAGTATAATTATGAAGGTCAGAGGGGAAATATTCTCAGGTGCTTTTAGGGGAGCGCCATTGATAGAGAAATACTATCCAAGACTTGTCGGGCTTGTTGGATTCAAACTATTCAAGGGCACCATGGATGTCAAACTGGACAGAAACATGGACATAAGGCCATTTGCCACAAAAACCATGGAACATATTCTTACTGACGGAAGAAAGAAGGTGACTGCATATCTGGCACCTGTAAAGATTAAAAAAATTTATCTTGTCTATAGCTTGATTGATATACATGACGAGGAACGGCGAATTATTGAAAATGTCGAGGCCCTGAGAAAGAATGCCAAGGCAAAACTTTCGATGGATGACCTATCGGAGATGAAAGAACCTTTATATGAGTGCTGGGCCATGCAGTTTGAAGATGGTATTTATGCAAGAAATATTGTTGAACTTATTGCTCCTGATATGATAAAAGAAAAACTTGATATTGCTGACGGAGACAAGATTGAGATAATTTTTATTGAAACTACTGTCCCAAAAAAGAGGACAAGTTTTATTAAAAAGAAAGCGTTTACAACTGACCGACATAATATTTAGTTATATAACTCATGTCGGTCATGTATAGTTAACTAATTTATAATACAAAAGCTATTTAATTAGTTAACTATAAGTAAGCTCATACTTAATTCTAGAAGTGATTCTATGAAATTCCTCAGAATAAATTTTGACGGAGACCCTAACATAGGGCTCTATGGCTTTGCTACAGACAAATATTGCTTCATAGGCTCAGATAGGTATACCGCTAAGATAAAAGACGTTCTTGGTGTAAAAACTTATGCTTTTCCTCTGCTTAACATGGATCTAGTGAGAATATTCTGCACTGGCAATTCGAGCGGAATGATTATGCCAAAGGTCATTGAGGATTTTGATCCTGTTGCTGAAAAAATAAGAAAAAATATTCAGACACTCGTGATAAATAGCAGATATTCTTCTGTGGGAAATCTTATACTCTTGAATGACAATGGTATACTGATTTCACCACTTATTAAAAAGCACCTAAGGGAGATAGAGAAATTCTTTGGCTTGCCGTGTGAAATTACGACAATAGCCAACATGAATCTTATAGGTAATGTAGGCTTTGCAACAAACAAAGGGTGTTTGCTCCATCCGAAAGTTAAGGAAAAAGAAAAGAAACTTATAGAGCACGTACTTGGTGTGGATGCTGATATAACGACGGTCAATTTTGGCTCACCCTATCCAGGGGCCGGCATAATAGCCAACAGCAATGGTTTTGTCGTGAGTGAGAATTGCAGCGGACCTGAGCTTGGAAGAGTAACAGATGTCCTCGGATTTTTGTAAGTGTTTAGGCGGTTTATTTATGAGATTATCTGACAAAGATTTTGCTAAACTCTGGAAAATAAGGCCAATGGCGTCTTCGGATTCTGTTGTTATTCACAACAATGAGATTTTACTTGTTAAACGAGCCACCAAGCCCTTCAAAGGCTTCTGGACGCTCCCTGGCGGTATAATGGATCCCGGCGAAACAATAGAGCAGACTGCTGTTCGTGAAGTCTTAGAAGAGACAGGTGCCAAGGTTAAGATTGACAGAATGTTAGGTGTTTATTCAGGACCAAAGAGGGACCCGAGGGGCACTAGTTTGAGTGTTGTTTTTCTGATGAAATTCATAAAATTCGTAGGGGTTGCGGATAAAGAAGTTTCAGAAGTCAAATTCTTCCCAGTAAATAAGATCCCTTCAAAGCTCGGTTTTGATCACAAGACCGTCATAAATGATGCTTTAAAACTATTGCGAAAAGATAAATGTAATTGATAATTATGACAAAACACGAAGAAAAGAAGCATGTACACAGCGAAGACAAGAATGAATTGCAGGAAAAGTATATTGAACTTCAGATTCTCAAGCAGCAGGTTTCTTCGCTTATAGAGCAGAAGCATGCTATAGACGAAAGAGAAAACGAGCTTAATGTTACTCTTGATGCTCTTAGAAAACTTGATACTGTCAACAAGGGCAACGAAATGTGGTCTTCAATCGGCAGTGGCACTTTCGTACGTTCGGACATAAAAGATAATGAAAAAGTTTTTGTTGCCATAGGCGCAGGACTTGTTATGAAGGAAACGGTACCGAAATCCATTGAAATACTTGAACTGCGGTTGCATGAGTTTAACGACATAAACAATGAAGTTGTGCAGCAGATAAACACACTCGTCGGTAGAATGAGCAAGCTTGAGACACATCTGCAGAAGCTTGCTGGAAAAGAAGAGTAACTAATTTTTACTAAGAATATGCTAATATCTGGTTTTGCTTTAGTAACCGACTAAACGAAAGGTTCTAAAGGCAACCTACACATTTACTATTGATAATTATGTTTGGTTCGCTGAAAAAAAGGCTGAAAGAGGCTGTAGAAAAAGTCTCAAAAACAATTTCTAAAGAAGAGCCGCAGCCTAAGGAAATGCCTAAAAAAGAAGAGTTTTCTGTAGAGGTAAAGAAAGAGCCCCCAATAAAAGAACAAGTAATTGAAGAACGGATAATAGAGGAGTCTAAAGAGGAAGAACAGGAAGAACCTCTTTTTGGACCTGAAAACGAGGAGCCCTATAAAGAAAAGGAAGAGGAAATTGATCTTGACGTCGAGATAGACAAAGAGATAGAGGAACTGGAAGAGATTAAGGAAGAAACCGCCAGGGAAAAACTATCACCACAGATTGCAGAAAGCGAGATAGAAGTCAAGGAGGCTGAAAAGGAGGAAAAAACCAGCCACGGATTCTCATTTTTCCGGAGAGTATCTGAAAAGAAGTTAAGTGATACTGACATAGAAAAAATACTGAAAGAACTGCACCTTGCTCTGCTGGAAAATGATGTTGCGGTTGAAGTTGCTGAACGTATTTCTATGGACGTAAAGAAAGAGCTTTTCGGTGCTTCTGTAAAGAGAGGAAAGGTTGAAAATACGATAAAGGACGCACTCAGAAATGCCATGCTTGATGTTATGAAACAGGATAAAATAGACTTGGATGCACTGATAAAGAAAAAGGACGGGCCCTTTACTATAATGATGGTCGGCTTCAACGGGACAGGCAAAACCACAACTTTGGCGAAGCTTGCAAACAAGTTGAAAAAATACAAACCTGTTCTTGCCGCGGCTGATACTTTTCGTGCAGCTTCTATCGAGCAGTTGGAGGAACATGGCCGCATGCTTGACATGCGCGTTGTAAAGCATACATATGGCTCTGACGCGGCTGCTGTAATATTCGACGCCAAAAAGCATGCAGAAGCCACAGGTAGCAAGCTGGTTCTTGCTGATACAGCCGGTCGTTCGCACAGCAATGTAAACCTTATGGACGAGCTGAAAAAAGTAGCACGTGTTAATAATCCGGATATGAAAATACTGGTACTTGACTCGATTACAGGAAATGACATATATGACCAGTGTCGTCTCTTCAATGACGCGGTAGGCGTTGACGCGATAATACTTACCAAAGCAGACGTTTACGAAAAGGGTGGCTCAGCGCTTTCTGCGGCATTCACGCTAAAAAAACCCATACTTTACATGGGCGTTGGCCAGGAATATGATGACCTTCAGGAATTTGACCCGGAAGAAATTGTGAATAACCTTTTGAAATAGATAATTGATGCTAATTCGCCTTATTTACAAAGCTTTAAGAGAATTTCTGGATTCCTATCTTCTGATAACAATGAAATTCTCCTATACGAAAGAAAATACGTCTAATGAAATACACAAAATGAGCATATTTACTATTGTGCTTGCAATTCTTCTTGTCATAGTGATAGGGTTTGGTATTTTTTCGTTATTGAATCCAACAGAGACAAACTTCCTTATTTTGCTGGCAGGACTTATAGTCCTTGTAGTAATTTATATTATTCATAGACACGTAAAATCTCAGGGCAAAAAACAAAAGCCACGTGAAATTATAGCGTCAGAAAAAGTAAAAGTAATATCCTCGTAGTGAAGAATTTATTTTAGTTCTGGAAATACTTGGTGCAAATCGGATATCGCAACACGATATGTGGCTATTGTTAATTTATCGGTCAACCTTAGAGAATGTCCTTCAACGCCGTCCGGATACGTACCTGTTTTTAGGGCAACATCTAGTTCACTAATTCTAGAATCTAGCATTGCCTCGTACTGTCTGAGTCTTTCTAAGAAATCAGGTGCTTCTGGCATCTAACCAATCTCTTTTTATTCTACTGCTTCTTCGACAAGCTTTCTGACAGCGTCGCGAACAGCCTCGCTACGATTAGGATAAACTCCTTTCTTGACAAGAACTTCTATGTTTCTTATCTGCTTTTCTGTCAGTCTTATCTGAACGGTTTCCATTACCATTTTTTACACCTCTATTTTAGCATGACTATTAAATCACGTACGAAATGGATTTATAGTTCATCCACGACACAATCACGATGAACATACAATCACTTCACGGTAGTACTACAATCGAAATCTTTATAAAGCTTTTAACTACGCATAAGTTACAAAAATCATGGCATTTAAACTGGTTGGATTTAACTATAAAACCTTCTTCTCCAAAAGATGAATATGCTAGGTGGACTTTCAAACAAACTGCGCGAGGCCATGGACAAGGTAACAGGCGCTGGAAACGTTGATAAGGCGGTCATAGAAGATCTGACACGCGATATTCAGAGAGCGCTGCTTTCAGCGGACGTTGACGTTTCGCTCGTTTTAGAGATGAGTGAGAATATCAAGAAGCGTGCCTCCGGAGACTTGCCTACAGGCCTGACGCGAAAGGAACATCTGGTAAAGGTCGTCTATGAGTCCCTGACGGATATAATGGGCAAGACCAAGTCGACTATTGAACTGAAACCTAAGAAAATACTTCTTGCCGGCCTTTACGGCTCTGGTAAGACTTCAACGGCTGCGAAGCTTGCTAGATTTTACCAGAAAAAGGGCTTGAAACCGTTTCTCATATGCTGCGATACTGTGAGACCTGCGGCTTTTGAACAATTGCAGCAACTAGCAAAGCGCATTGATGTTCCTTTCTATGGAGAAAAGGGTGAAAAGGATCCGTCCCGAGTTTTGAAGAATGCGTTGAAGGAAGTGCACGGTGATGTTATAATTGTTGATTCTTCCGGCAGAAACGCTTTGGACAGCGACCTCATAGATGAAATAAAAAAACTTAACCAGATTCTTGGGGCAGATGAAAGAATACTTGTCATACCGTCGGATATAGGGCAGGCAGCCAAGGAACAGGCAACGGCATTTCATGGCGCACTGGGCATAAGCGATGTTATAGTCACCAAGCTCGATGCGACTGCTAAAGGAGGCGGTGCGCTCACAGCATGCAACCTTACGGGCGCAAAGGTAAAATTCATTGCAGTCGGCGAAACACCAGAAGATTTGCAGATTTATGATCCTGAGAAATTCGTGGCACGCCTCATAGGTTTTCCTGATTTGGAGACGCTTCTAGAAAAAGCCCGCTCGGTTGTTGACGAGAAGTCTGCGAAGAAAATGATTACCGGCGACTTTACCATGTCTGACTTCATGACCCAGATAGAATCCATGCAGAAGATGGGATCCATGTCCCAGATACTTGACATGGCAGGCTTAGGTAAGATGGCTGCCAAGAAAGGAAATGTCGACGAACAGGAAGCAAAAATGAAAAGATGGAAATATGCCATACAAGCCATGACAACAGAGGAAAGAGACAATCCGGACATAATCAATTCTTCAAGAATGAGACGCATAGCAACCGGCAGCGGCATCAAGGAAGCCGAGGTGCGCGAGCTTCTGGCAAACTACAACAAGATAAAGAAGATGATGAAACAATTTTCGCCGGGCAAGATGAAACGCGGCGGCTTTGGTGGATTATTCAGGCAACTTGGAATGAAGTTCTAATCTACAACTTCACCCTCATTAACTTTTCCTGTTATCACATTGCCCATGCCTATAATGACACCTTTGCCTATACGTGCGCCTGACCTTATTGTAGTGCCTTTTCCTATTACAGCACCTTTCCCTATGGAAGCGCCGCTTTCAATTGTTACGTCGCTATCTGAAATTACACCGACCAAGTCTACACCTGATCCAATAACAACATTATGAAACAAAACAGAGGAATCTATGCTTGTTGGGTGTTTAGAATCACTGCCTTGTATTTGTATATCATTACATAAAATAGATCCTGTCACTTCCACATTGGGTCCTACGTAACAACCCTGTCCAATTAGGTTTCTGCTCATTTTTCCAAGAACTCTTGAGTTTTCCTGTACTCTTACACGATGTGACCTTACATCTACCCCATCTATGCCATCTATAAGTTGCATACTGGTTGTCAGATATTCGTTCAGGGTTCCTACATCATTCCAGTACCCATGAAGAACGTGTGCGTTAACAGAATTTTTTAATACGGGATCATTTAATAATGCAGGAAAAACTTCGTTGGCGAAATCCAATAATTTTGGATGCTCATCAAGCCATTTCATCATAGCTCTGTCAAGAACATATATGCCAGTACTTCCTGTACGATGCTTAACTTCGGCAGCAGTCCTTGGCTTCTCTCCAAAATAAGTTACTAAACCGGTTTCAACGTCATACCCAACTTCTCCTAGATTACCGGCGATTCTTTCTGGACTTGCTTCAATAATGCCTAATGTTGCAAATGATCCCCTTGCTTTATGAAATCTTACAAGTTCTGATAAGTCAAGACCAGATACGTGGTCGGCTGACAATACAACCACAGCATCGTAGTTCTCCACATAGGTTAGTTTATCATATTTTTGTCGGTCCCTATTTAGCGTATCTAAATCTACTGCTGCACCTGAACCTATTGTCTTGTCTCTCGCAATTATTGAATCTGCAAGGTATGGTCTTGCAATTCTCAAGGCGTCCGCTGTACCCTCTGATTTTTTCCCTCTTGGAGCTTTTACATATCTTATTCTTATCGGAACCGGTTGTTTTTCAACTTCGTACCTGAAATTAGTGCCATCATGAAAGTTTTTTTCTATCTCATGTCCCATGTGTTCAACAACCATGTAAAAATCTACATAACCGGCTTTCAGAGCCATGTCCATTGGATATTCGCCGAACCGTTTGTTGCCGCCTATGTAAACACTTGGTTTGGGTCTTGCTTGTGTAAGTGGATTAAGTCTTGTTCCCTTTCCACCTGCCAATATAACAACTCTATCGGTCATAACTACCCTACAGTAACATTAAGTTAAAGTTTATAAAGTTCACAATTAGTTTGTAATGTGATTGTATGACAATAGACTACTCTGATTTTGAGAAGGTTGATATCCGCGTTGGCAGGATCATTGATGTCCAGGAATTTCTCGGCGCAAAGAAACCAGCCATGAAATTAACCATAGATCTGGGCGAATTGGGTGTGAAAAAGTCAAGCGCACAAATAGCTCACTATTCCAGGGAAGAAATAATTGGCAGACTGGTTGTTTGTGTTGTTAATTTTCCACCGAAACAGATAGGAAACTTCTTTTCCGAGGTTTTGACGTTAGGGGTTCCAGATGAACAGGGTAGATGGACACTACTTTCTCCTGATAGAGATGTACCATTAGGCGGAAGAATGAAATAACTTATTTCAGGTGCCCAGTGTAGTTAAGCATCTTTATTTTGAATTTTCCGTTTTTTGTGGATTCTAAAATATTGATACAAGTGTTTTTCTGTTCGGTTTTGTGTGCATTTCTTAGTGATTTTCCTATTAGCATATGAATAATTACACGGTTTACCAGACCGTGGGCAACAAATAAAATTGTATCATTTTTATGTTTTTCCTTTATTTTTTCAAGAAATCCAAAAATTCTTTTTTGAATGTCTTTCTGGGATTCGCCTTTTTCAGGTCTCCATAAGTGTCTTGGCAGATTGCTTCTCTCCCGGTCAGCAACAACAAATTTCATGTGCTTGTTTTCAAATATACCCATATTTCTTTCGCGCAGTTTTTTGGTATATGTTATTTTTACTCCTTTGTGATATTTTGCTATGCTTTCTGTTGTTCTTACTGTACGCCCTAAATCACTGGAATATATTGCGCCTATCTTGTATTTTTTCAGCTCTTCAGCAAGAAGCTTTATTTGTTTTATGCCTTTTCTTGTAAGCGTGCCGTGTATGTGGCCTTGTGCGATGTTTTTTGCATTTTCTTTTGTTTCCCCGTGCCGCACAAGAATTAATCTCATGCAACAAATTTGACAATATACATTTATAAGCTCTTTGTGACAATACAGGAATAGAAAAATGTCTTTGACACCCGACAAGACGCATCTTAAATGCGTCAGTCATGGTTTTGTGTCATTGGCGACTTTCTGCGACGCCATCCCTCAGCGGAGCATCGCATACACAAATGCTTTGCATTGTGTGTTTTAAACAAAAAGGTGATTTTATGGAAATACAACCTCCGATGAAACAAATGGGATATGACAGAGCTATCGTAGTTTTCTCTCCTGAAGGAAGAATGTACCAGGTAGAATACGCACGCAAAGCTGTTGAGAAAGCCTCGACGGTTGTTGGCGTAACATTCTCCAATGGAGTAGTGCTAACGGCAGCACGATCAATACAAAAACTTCTTGTGCCTGAAAGCATTGAAAAAATATCAAAGGTGGATGACCACATTGGAATTGCTTCATGTGGCATTCTAGCAGACAGCCGTGTTCTGGTTGACTATGCACGTGTCAAGTCTCAAGTCAACAGAATAACTTATAGCGAACCAATAGAGATATCTGCCCTTGTGAAGGACATCTGCGACAGGAAGCAACGCTTTACCCAGATGGGTGGCATAAGGCCGTTCGGCGTCACGTTACTGGTGGCTGGCATGGATAATGCGCCTCACATGTACGAGACAGATCCTTCTGGAACAATGCGTGAATGGAGAGCTCATGCTGTTGGTCGGGGTAGCAAGGACGCCCGCAAGGTGCTCATGGAAGAGTACAAGGATGGAATGAGTAAAGAAAAGGCACTTGACCTTGCTCTTAAGGCACTCAAGACCGGTGAGAAGAAACTGACGCTGCGTTCGGTAGAGGTTGGCATAATAGAGAACGGCAAGTTCAAACTCATGGACAAGAACGAGCTAAAGGACGTTATTAAGAAATTCATTTAGACCTTTTCTTTAAGCTTTTCTTAAAAAGAAAACCTCGGAAAAGAATTATTATAGAAAAGTATCTAGCAGTCAAAAGAACATATCTCAAGAATGAAACTATGTTTCATTCTGAGACTTAGTTTTAGCAGAGCTAAACCTCAAGTTACGAATTTGGCTCACTAGCGTTCGCGTAAGCTTTTTATAGATAAAAGGAGAAATAAATTTATGACATCAGAAAACTATAGAAATTCAATAGAAAGATATACAGAATTAGCTGAACCATTAGTCATTTATGCAGCGATTACGAGAGACAGAACGCAAGGATTTTTACATACCGGAGATTTTATCTCTCCAGACGTAGAAACCATCATTGCTCGTAGAGAACGCCGAATCACGCTCATAAAAGGTCAATAAGCCCTTTTCTAAGAAAGTGGCTAGTAGAAAATCAGTTTCAGTAATTTTTCCGGCAGCAATTTTTCTTACAATTATTTGGTGTTAGTTATGAGAATATGGGATCTTCCTCCACAAAAACTTTGTCGGCAGCATTTGCTTGGCGAGCACCGCGAGCTGCATGCCATATGGAATATACTTACAAAAAACAAGAAAGGCTATTCAAGGCATCCGGAGACCTTGCGGTGGAAAGGCAAACTTTCTGCACTTTATCTACGTCACCAGAAACTTGTAAAAGAGCTGACCAGAAGGGGTTATGAACACAGAAGCCCTCTTGACAGTAGATTAGCTATAGGTAGTAAAACACAGAGTTATTTTGTTGATACTATTAGGAAACAAAAAATGATAATAAAAACGAAAAAATGTAAGTGTGATATTTGATAAAATCTATAAATATGGCGGCTGCACATTTCTATTCATGCTTAAGGGAAAAGTTGCTATCGTCACTGGCGGCACCATGGGAATAGGTCAGGGCATAGCTGACAAGCTAGCAGAGATGGGTGCTAGTGTTGTTGTTTCTGCACGGCATCCTGCCAAGACAAAACATTATTTTGTCAAATGCGATGTTTCCAGCTCAAAAGATGCCCAAAACCTTATCGCTGCGACAATAAAGAAGTACAAAAAAGTGGACATACTTGTCAATAATGCAGGAATATATCCGTTTGTATCGCTCAAAGACATGACAGAACAGCAGTGGGATGAAGTGATAAACACAAACCTAAAGGGTACCTTTAACTGCACAAAGGCTGTTCTGCCACACATGATAAAACAAAAATACGGCAAAATAGTTAACATAGCTTCCATAGCAGGCTTTTCTGTAGGATTTCCAAACCTTGCTCACTATTGCACCACAAAGGCGGGTATAGCTGGGTTCACAAAAGCAGGCGCTCTGGACCTTGCACCATACAACATAAACATGAATGCAGTTGCTCCTGGAGCTATCTTGACACCAGGTGTCAGAAAGGGCTTAGATGAGAAAAGTCAGCAGGGATATGCGCAGGCAATACCTGCTAAAAGACTGGGCACGCCACGGGATATTGCAGAAGCCGTGGCTTTTCTTGTTTCAGATGGCGCTAGTTATATAACAGGCCAGACAATAGTGGTAGACGGCGGATACACGGACCAATAGTATACTTTTTCTGTAATGTTCAAAACATTATGTTTATTAATGTTGAAAATAGTGATTATACGAACAGGATGGTACTATGGTAGAAATCATATTTTTTGTTTTGACTTTGGTAGGGCTTATAGTTTTTGAGATAGTCAGCAGTGTAGATAATGCTGTCATAAACGCAGACGTGCTTGCCACTATGTCAAAGAAGGCACGACGCTGGTTCCTGATGTGGGGCATACTTTTCGCGGTTTTTGTGGTTCGAGGATTATTACCTTTTCTCATAGTTTATTCACTTAACCCGTCACTAGGCTTCTGGGGAGTATTGAATGCTACATTATCCGGCGATGAAGCAGTCATAAAAGCCATAGAGGCATCGGCTCCGCCCCTCCTTGTCGGCGGTGGAACATTCCTGATATTCCTCTTTTTTCACTGGTTGTTCATGGAGCCGAAAAACTACGGTCTGTTGGGAGAACGTTTCTTTCACAAAAGAGCTGTCTGGTTCTACGCCATTGTATCGATACTGCTAGCTGTGATTGTCTGGTTTTCCATAAAAGTCGATCCTCTGATGGCGTTTGGCGCTGTTGTAGGATCTACCGCTTTTTTCATAACCCATGGATTCAAGCAAAACGCCGAGCAACGAGAAAAAGAACTGATAGGAAACAAAAACATGAGTGACTGGAGCAAAATTATGTATCTGGAGGTTATAGATACAACCTTTTCAATAGACGGCGTTCTTGGAGCGTTTGCCTTCACGCTTCTTGTTCCTCTCATATTGGTGGGCAATGGCATAGGGGCAATCGTGGTCAGGCAGATAACTGTAAGTAATATTGAAAATGTAAAGAAATACAAATATCTAAAGAATGGCGCGATGTATTCAATATTCTTCCTTGGTATGATGATGGTTCTTGACAGTTTTGGCGCTCACATACCTTCGTTTGTTTCGCCTGTGGTCACTCTAATGATAATAGGGCACTTCTTTTTCAAATCAAAGGCTGAATTGAAACGAACGCAAGTCAAGGAAAAAATAGTTTAAATACTTTACTTCCCAATCTTTCAAGAGATAACGTTTGAGCTTCGCTTGAACTACGATAAACCCCTATAATTACAAAGATTGTACTGAAAAAGGGGTTTTTACAGGTGAATAGATGGTTACAGTCGACGAGGCAATTATTGCCAAATGTGTAAAAAACGGGAAGCATTTCGAGATTCTTGTTGATGCAGATATAGCTTATGACTTAAAGGAAGGTCGGATTGTTTCTCTCTCGCGTATGCTTGCGGTCAATGATATCTTTACGGATTCAAAGAAAGCCAACAGGGCTGCGCCTTCTGACATTATGGCTGCCTTCGGGACAAATGACTTAGAAAAAGTGGCCGAGGACATTGTGAAGCATGGAGAAATCCAGCTTACAACAGAATTCAAGCGGCGCAAAACCGAGGAGAAGAAAAAACAGATAGCCGCTTTCATAAGCAAGAACGCTGTAAACCCACAGACAAAAATGCCACATCCGCCGGAGCGCATAATTGCTGCAATGGAGCAGGCTCATGTTTCTATTGATCCCTTTAAATCAGCGGACAGTCAGGTCGAGGACATCATGAAGGAAATTAAGAAAGTGATACCAATTTCTGT
>DATDUC010000070.1:0-10998 GCA_035290545.1 archaeon
AAAAAGCTCGTCGAAAACATAAAAAGTGTGATCAAAAGTCAAGTAGAGAGAAAACGCGGCAGGATCATCGTCCGTACAGGCGCGAAGAACATCAACCTTTTTGCAAAGATAGCTGGCATTTCTTCTTTTTCCATAGCAGAGGAAACACAACTCGCTCTTCCAAAGCTCAAGAAAACTGTAGTTGCCATCGCGAAAAAATCAAAGAAAAAGACATTCCGCATCAGCGCCAGCCGCGCAAATAAATCATTTCCATATACTTCTATGCAGCTCAACGCGCTTCTGGGCGAAGCTGTCCTTAAGGCAACAAAAATGAAGGTCGATTTGCATAAGCCGGAAATAGAAATATTTGTAGAAATAGCAGACAAAGCGTATATCTACGGTGAAAAAATACAAGGCGTCGGCGGCCTGCCTGTGGGAACAGCAGGAAAGCTTGTTTGCCTTTTATCAGGTGGCATAGACTCGCCCGTAGCAGCCTTTAAAATGATGACTCGCGGCTGCCGCGTCGTGTTCGTCCACTTCCACAATCATGACCCGTTCATAACTAAGATAAAACAACTCGTAAAAACAATGTCAACATATCAAGGACGCTCCACACTTTACTTGATTCCTTTCAAGGACCTTCAGCAGCAGATAATCAAGAAAACTGACCCGAAGTACAGAATGCTTCTTTACCGTCGGCTAATGATGCAGCTGGCAGAACAAATAGCGAAAAAAGAGCACGCCCACGGTTTAATAACAGGTGATAGCGTAGCTCAGGTGGCATCCCAGACGTTGCACAACCTGAATGTAATATACGAACCAGTATCAATGCCCATCTTCTCTCCGCTGATCGGCACCCACAAGCAGGACATAATTAACGAGGCGCAAAAGATAGGCACCTACAAAACTTCCATCATACCCTATACGGATTGTTGCTCTGTGCTCATAGGCAAACATCCCGAGACGCATGGAAAAATCAAAGACATCAAGAAGCTCGAGAAGAAGCTGCGAATAAAGGCATTGATGAAAAAAGCGCTTGAAAAGGCAGAGATTGAGAAAATTTGACTAATTTTAAACCTTATTAAAATAATACTTAAAGTCTGAATAGTAAAACTAGGTTATTGCTGGGATGGCAGAACGGCCATGCGCCGGCCTGCAGTAAGCCCTTTTCTCGCTTCGCTCCAAAAGCGCTTGCGGAAAAGGTTGCAGTCAGCCGGAAAAGGGAGTTCAACTCTCCCTCCCAGCTTTTTTAAACCTTATAAAGCTGTTCCATTAAATAAAACTGTCTAATGGTATTTTTATGAAAACTAAACATCTATTCATTGCGCTGCTATTAAGTATAATGTTAGTTTTACCGGCAGTAAACGCCGAGGCCGTAAAGGTGGTCATAAACGATGTAACGCCTCAGCCAGTCGAGCCGGGAAATGATCTTACGCTGCGCGTGACTTATAGCAACGTCGACAAGGATTTTATCAGAAACATTTCATCTTCTATTGACTTAAGATATCCTTTCAGTTTGAAGACTTCGACAGAATCCTACGAAAACGGTCTCGAGCTATGTGCTTACTGCTCACGCACAAACACTTTCTTTATTCATATTGACTCAGCTGCAAGATCAGGAACATACCCAATTTTCATAAGGACACGCGAGCTTGATTCGGAATCTGTAAGAACCATAAGTGCAACCGTAAGGGGCAAACCAAACTTTGCGCTGTCTTCTGACGTGTTGTCCAACATAACACCCAGCAACGTCTTTGACATGAAATTACTTCTTACAAATATAGGAACTGGCGTTGCAAATCAGATAAAAGTAACTTCAAAATCGTCAGACTTCATTTCCCTGGGAAGCTCTGTTATTATTATAGAAACAGTTGAACCAGGAAACAGCACCTATGTAACGTTTCAGATGTCTCCAAACGACAATCTCAAAGCAGGCGCATACAGCCTTCCTTTTGAAATCAGCTACAATGACGAATCTGGCGTGACCTACAACACAACGCAGAATATAGGAACGCGTGTTGTGAATGAGGGCCTGCTTAATATAGAAAGCATGAAAGTAACATCAAGTACGGGCAAACCTATTGCCGGCCAGCCAGTAACAATCATAGTGCGATTGGAAAACATAGGACACGGTAATGCGAATTATATCGAATCCCAAATTTCATGTGATGGTCAAACAGTAAAGGCATTCTTGGGCCAGCTAAAGAAAGACGAGGACGCACCAGCTGTCTTCGAAATAACGCTTCCTTCTGGAGGCATTTACAACTGCAACCTTGTAACGAACTATGCAGATGATTTAGGCAAGCACACCATTACAAACAACTTTGACATAACACTAGGCAGGGCAGAAATTCCACCCGCAGCCATTGTAGTCATTATAATAATCATTATTGGCGCAGCATACTACCTCAGAAAACGTCATTCTAGAAAAAAAGGTGGTTAGATGTCAGCCACTCTGCGCACCGTATCTTTTCTCGCTGTCAAAGACCTCAAAAGGGACAAGAAAATAGCAATGCTTGTAATATTTCTCCTAGCGTTTTCGTATTTTAACATAACTTTCTTTGCAGCTTTCATAAACGGTGTAGGTAATACATTCCAGAACGAAATTGTCAACACTGCAACCTCCCACATATACATAACACCTTCTGAATCAGGAAACCAAAAATATATCACTGATATTTCTTCATTAAAGAAAAAGGTTGAACTTAACCCCGATGTTTTAGCCACAGCTGCGCGCCTAAAGGTTCCTCTTACTATAAGTTACAACAACAAGCAGGTTTCCTTTTCGGCAACAGCCCTGAAACCATCGGACGAAGCGTACGTTTCAACAATTCCTAACTATGTGATAGACGGATCTTTCCTCACAGATCAGGGCAACGATGAGATTGTATTAGGAAGATATGTAGCAGGTGAACAAATAGAAAACACCTATGGCAGGCAAACCTTTGGCCAACTTATAAAGGGACTTGGTGTAAAGGTAGGTGGAGTTGTAACAGTAACATATCCTGACGGAACGCAAAAAGATTACCGTGTCCGTGGTATAGTGGGCTCCGACAGCATGGCAACCGTATCCCAGGACGTCTTCATCACGTTCAATGAGGGCTCGCGAGTCCTTGGTATCAGCGACCAAGCTTCCAGTTTTTTGATAAAGATAAATGATAAATACAGTGCTGACCGTGTCAAGAAAGAAATCATGGAATCAGGAATAAAAAATGTGGAAATTAAAACATGGATGGAAGCATCAAGTTTTGTTGGCGCCATAAACGCGGCATTTGGCATAGTAACTATGGTAACATCTTTTGTCGGCGTTATTGTAGTAATTTCAACTATAGGCATTGTCATATTCATCAATACAGCACGAAAAAAGCGGATAATAGGTGTATTGAAAGCCATTGGTATGAGCAGCCGAGAGATAATGCTCATATTCCTGCTGGAGTCTGTTATATTTGGAATCATAGGATCCATCATGGGTGTAGGTATATTCACAGCTCTCACATTTTACACAAACTCAAATCCGATCGCCCTACCAATAGGCAATCTTTATCCAACACTATCAAACGATTCCATCATCAGTGCCGCCCTTATGATAATAATAGTTTCATTACTAGCTGGCTACCTACCAGCGCGTCAAGCATCAAAACAGAAGATACTCGAAACAATAAAAACAGTTGAATAATTATGAACATAATAGAAATGGATGGAGTGCACAGAGTGTACAAAACGGGTGAGTTAGAAGTAAAAGCGCTCAATGGAATAGACTTCACCGCGAAAAAAGGTGAATTCATATCAATAATGGGCCCGTCTGGCTCTGGAAAAAGCACCATGATGCACATGATAGGGCTTCTAGATGACATAACAAAGGGCCAGATAAAAATAAAAAATATCAACGTTTCAAAAATGTCCGAAAAAATGAAAACAGATTTTCGTCTGCGCGAGCTTGGTTTTGTCTTCCAGTTTTATTCGCTACTACCCGAACTGACTGCAATAGAAAACGTCTACATACCACTGATGCTTCTTGGAAAGAAAAATCATGAGCTAAAGAGCAGCGCCATGAATGTCCTCGAAATGCTGGGTATAGAAGAACGTGCAAACAACTATCCTCATCAATTGTCAGGCGGCGAACAGCAGCGTGTGGGCATAGCACGCGCTATAGTAAACAATCCAGAGATTCTTCTTGCTGATGAGCCCACAGCATCATTGGACTCCAAGTCCGCGGCAACCGTGTTCCAGGCATTTCGCCAGCTAAACGAAAAATTGAAGCAAACCATTATTGTAGTGACCCATGAAGAAGCCCTTGGCGCAAAAGCTGATAGAGGAATCTGGCTCAAGGACGGCGTCATTGTAAAGGAGAAGAAGTTCTGAAGTCTTTTTTATACAGGAAATCTAATTAGTGAAAATAGTAATGCGGAAATGTGAACATATGGCAGAAATAACAAATGATTGGGACTTCGACGGAGACCGATCCGTATTCGAATGGATGAAATCCGGAGCTCTGAGCTTTATTGCATATATGCGTGGCCAGTCAAGTCTCAAACAAAGTTTTGGTGCCATTTTTCTCAGTATAATAACAGATGTTCTAGCCGGATTGTTCCTTGGCAAGTTAGAGGAAACACTTCTCCTCCTTCCGGGCCTTATAGTATTGATACCTGGCGCCATGTCCATGCGCGGCAATATATTTGGTGCACTCGGCTCGCGTCTGAGCACAGCCCTGCATATGGGTCGCATTGACAAGCTCAATATAAAAAGCAAATACATACGAAATAATGTTTATTCTTCTATAACTCTCACTATTTTCACTTCCATAGCACTTGGTTTCATAGCTTATGCACTGCTGCTCATGTTCGGAATAAAAAGCGCCGGTGTGTTGGAACTGGTATTGATATCAGTCATAGGCGGTTGTATTTCAGGTGTGGTGCTTCTGGTTATAACATTAATCATCGCGTTCACTGCCCATAGAAGAAGGTGGGACCCCGACAACGTAACGTCGCCGCTCATAACAGCGCTGGGCGACTTCTTCACAATACCATCCCTTGCCATGGCCGCCCACTTCATACTCGGTGTTGACACGTTCTACATAATGCTGATGTCTGTGTTTGTTGGTGCGCTTGCTGTCATCAACCTTGTCATAGTTTTTATTGCCGAGAGCAGTCATGACGCGCTTATTCTAAGAGAAGGTTCTTATAAAACAATAGTCCTGCAGTCTGTTATTGTAATGTTGTTCGCAGGCATGCTGAGTGCCATGTCCGGCCTGTTTCTTGAAGCTAATCTACACATAATTGTCGCAGTGCCGATAGTGCTCACTCTTGTTCCAGCTTTTCTCGAAGAAGGTGGAAACATCGGGAGCATACTATCATCACGTGTCGCCACAAAACTGCATACAGGACAAATGGATGCAAAGCTGTCCATAGACAACGAAATAAAAACAGAGATCATAAACTCCTATATCCTTGCGTTGCTCGTATTTCCCATAGTAAGCTTCCTTGTTTATGTATTAGGCAGCTTCATCGGCATCGGAGGAGTTGCATTGCCAAAGCTTGTCTTTACAGCAACCGTAGCAGGCTTGTTACTCACAACAATATCAATAATTACCTCGTTGTTTATCTCCATCATCTCTTTCAGGTACAAAATAAATCCTGACAACGTAACAATACCACTGATAGCCGGTGTAGTTGATATAATGGGCGTGTTCACGTTGTTGTCAGTGATGAATGGGTTTGGTGTGCTGTAGTGAATGTAATTACTTGTAATGCCGAAGATGGGCTATGTCAAAAATTCAATTTCAGGTATTTTTCGAATGCTTCGAAGAAATGCCTAGGATCGGCATTTACTTCAGGAATTGGATTCTGAATAGAAGCTATTGAATAGCCATCGTTACAGTTCAGGGAACAATAAGTTTTACGCACTCCAATTTTTTGTTCTTTCTTAGGGTCTCGTACAGCATTCTCACATTACCGGCGTCGCCATGAATCACTACAATATCAAGGCATTTATTATCGCAGAGGACACTGTGGACATGTGTCCTCACGAGGCCTTGATATTGATGAAGCATTAAATTCAACCTAGCTTCCTCTTTCTTATGCAGTATCATAAGAACGCAATCTAGGTGGCCTTTGAGCTTATTTAACGCTTTCCTCTCCTCTAAAAGCAAATTAACAGACTTCCGGAATAGGTCGGATCTCCCCGTAAATCCAAGCTCTTTTCTTGTCTTCTCAAATTCCGCAAAGACGTCTTCTTTCATTGATATGCTGACGATTTTCATCATTTTCACTTATTAATTATTGGTTTATTAGGAATAAATAGTTATTAACAATTAACTATAAATTTATTAAATCGTATGAAAATGGTATGATGAGCACTAATAAACTGCGCCCGGCTGCCATGCCATGCAATTCATTTATATCTTCGGAATCGGCTGACTGGCCACTCTGGAGCAGGAAAAAGAAGAAGAAACACTTAATTTCCTATGAACTTGTGCCTAAAATCAAAAAGAGGAGTAAACATGAATCATCTCTGGATTATTCTTGCCAGCGTCATTTTAGTTAGTCTTATTTCACTTGTTGGAATTGCAGCTGTGCTAGTAGCAAGGAAAAAGCTTTCAAAAATTCTCATATATCTTGTAGCTTTGTCCGCTGGCACATTATTTGGCGGAGCTTTCTTTCACTTACTACCTGAAGCGGCAGAAGGCGGATTCACTATTAGTATATCATTATTCGCATTTTTAGGAATTGTAGTTTCATTCATAGTAGAAAAGCTCATTCATTGGACCCATTGCCATATTATGCCATCGCGCACACATATCCACCGGTTTGCATACATGAATATTTTTGGAGACGGCGTACATAATTTTATCGACGGAATTATTATAGCCGTTTCCTACCTTGTAAGCATTCCTCTAGGTATTGCTACGACCATCGCTGTTATTTTTCATGAAATCCCCCAGGAGATCGGAGATTTTGGCGTTTTACTACTTGGCGGATTTACAGTGCGTCGTGCGCTGTTTCTCAATTTTCTTTCAGCCATAACTGCCATTATAGGGGCATTATTTGCATTTTTTGTCAGTTCTTTTGTTGAAGGAATAATGATACCACTTATCGCATTTGCCGCGGGAAATTTCATTTACATCGCCGGCGTTGATCTTGTTCCCGAGCTTCATAAAAAATTTAGCACAAAATCAGCAATTTTACAGCTTCTCATTTTCATTCTAGGAGCATTTATTATGTACACACTCCTCTTCATGGAATAAGTATTTAAAGTGTTATGAATATATATTCATAACGAGGTGATAACAATGCCAAATAGAGATGGAACCGGACCTGATGGAAAAGGACCAAAAACAGGCAGACAAATGGGAAAATGTGAAGGCGCTTTGCCTATAGGGAAAGGTTTTGGACGCTGCGGCCGTGGACCACGAAGAGGGTTTGGAAGAAATTCAGGAAATTAATTCAAAGCATTGCAAAAATCTGACATGATGAACGGAGGTCTAAAAATGACAGGAGAGCATGAAGGAAGGGAAAATCTGACAGAAGAAACAAAGGATTTGGAAAGGGCCAGAATATCTTTAATGGAAGAATTTGAAGCAATAAATTGGTATCAGGAAAGGGTAGAGAACGCCAAGGACGAGGAACTAAAGAGAATATTAGAACATAACAGGGATGAGGAAAAGGAGCATGCCGCAATGCTCATGGAATGGATAAGAAAAAACGACAAGGAGCAGGAAAGAGCCTTTAGGGAGCATGATTAAATGTCAAGGCCGAGACTCTTTAGAAGAATAGGATCTGCTCCTTGCGTTATTTATTTTAAACCGGCAGGAATCAGACTCATAGGTTTGGAGAAATCTATAATTACAATAGATGAATTTGAATCCGTGAAGCTCAAAGATTTTTTCGGCATGGAGCAGGAAAAATGTGCCCAAAAAATGGGGATATCACAGCCCACTTTTCATAGATTAGTTTTATCTGCAAGAAAGAAAATAGCTGATGCCATAGTAAATGGCAAAGCTCTTAGAATAGAAGGAGGGAATACCCGGATTATGACTGACCCAGAAAAACAGTTTCATTGTGTATCATGTGGTCATGAGTGGATTGTAAATAAAGAAAAGGCAAGCGTATGCCCAAAATGCAAAGGCAAAAAGATACATAGTCACGCATCCTGCAAAAATTCACATGTAAGCTAAAGACATTGAAAAAGGGATAAAAATGAAAGTTGCTGTTAGTTCTAATGGGAAAAATACTGATGGTGAAGTTTCTGATGTATTTGGAAGATGCCATTATTTTATCATTGTCGAAATTGAAGGCAATAAAATAAAAAACCTTGAAACGATAGAAAATACAAGCTCTAGCCAGATGGGCGGGGCAGGAATTTCTACTGTACAAATAATCGCAGAAAAAGGTGTAAAAGCTGTAATAACAGGAAATGTAGGTCCAAGAGCTTCTGATGTTCTTAAACAATTCAATATCAAAGTCTATAATGGAAGCGGGCATGTTAAGGATGTTTTGAAAAATTTTATAGACAACAAACTAAAAAAATTCAGTGAGGGTCATAAAATGAAAATCGTAATACCAACAAACAACAGGAAAGGTAATAATGATACAGTAGCAGAGCATTTTGGAAGGTGTAACACCTATACTTTTCTTGATGAGAAAGGAAAGGTTGTGAAAATAACTGACAACACAAGTGAACATATGGGTGGTTCGGGCTTGCCACCAGAGCTTATGAAAAAACACGGAGCTGATATTTTATTGTGCAGAGGACTTGGTCCAAGAGCTCTTAATTTATGCAAAGAACTAGGTATTGATGTTTATGTATGCCAGGCAAAAACAGTAAGAGAAATTTTCGAGATGTGGAAAACCAACAAAACCAAAAAAGCAGATTCTGAAGATGTTTGTGAGGAGCATAAAATATGAAAATTAAAGAAATAAGTATGAAACATATACCCTATTCTTGACATCAAACCTTATGTTTCACATTTTGACAGATCAGAAAATTTCAAGACAGCAGATTGATACAGAGGATGAAATAAATGAGAATTGCGATTACCGGCGGGAAAGGCGGGACTGGAAAGTCCATGGTTGCAACCTCCTTGGCAGTTGAGTTTGCAGAGAATGAAAAGACTATGCTCATAGACGCAGACGTGGAATGTCCAAATGATCATTTATTGCTTTCTGTAAAAAGAAAGGTATTTATCAAAGTGCGTCAGCCTATCCCAAAATGGAACTTTAGCAAGTGCGCAAAATGTGGCAAATGTGCTTCTGTCTGCAAACAAAATGCCATAGTTTTTGTTAAAGATAAGTATCCTGCTTTTGTAAAGGATGTCTGTATCGGATGCAAAGCTTGTATTGTAGCATGCCCAGAAAATGCTATAACAGAGACCAAAAAGGAAATTGGAACAATATTTACTGGGAAAAATTATGGCGTGGACTTGGTTTCGGGAGAGCTTAAATTAGGAGAACTTGCCTCAGGAGAGGTAGTTGCAGAAGTTAGAAAACGTTCCGAGGAAATTAACAGAAAATTAAAAGCCAAATCAATCATAATAGATTCCGCTGCTGGGGTCGGCTGCCCTGTAATTGCCTCTCTTGTGGGAACAGATTATATAGTCGGCGTGACAGAACCCACTCCATCGGCACTTCACGACCTGAAAAGGGTCTTGTATCTAGCAAACCATTTTGAGATTAAGTGCGGGATTATCATAAACAAATTCGACCTTGAAAGGAAATTTTGCTCAAAAATAGAAAGCTATGCAAGAAAAAGAGCTATTCCGATTATTGGGAGAATTCCATATAGAAAGGATTTTGTTGATTCGACAATAAAGATGATGCCTGTTGCTAAGATAAACCCGGAATATTCAAAATTATTTGTGGATATCAAAGATAAAATTGTATTGCAAATAAAAACACAAGAAGGTGATAAAAATGGCGACTGATTTAAGAACAGACCCGAAGAGTCAATTTCATTGCACTGGATGCGAACACGAATGGGTTTCAAAAAGCGAGGCAGATAAGTGCCCGGAATGTGGCGGTAGGAAGATACACAACCATGTTTCATGCATCAAAGAAGCGCAAGCCACAAGCACAAAAGGAGATAACTAGAATATGCGAAAGATTGTTTTGGTATTTGCCTTACTTTTGTTGTTATCCTGTACGGCATATTCCCAGAAGCAGATTGAAGGAAAGCCTTGTATTTACTTCTTTTACGGCAATGGCTGTCCGCACTGCGCTGCAGTAGAGCTATTTATTGGCCAATTAGGAGAAAAATACAACATTGAGGTAAAATATTTCGAATCCTACGACAACCGCTCTAACATGGTACTTCTTAACAATTATTTTGATAAGTATAACGTTACACAGGACAATCGTGGCGTTCCTGCTGTTTTTACCATGAATTCGTATTATATCGGAGATACGCCAATACTTGAAGACCTGGAAAAAAATATTTCCCAACTGCCTGCAGGATGTCCTTCCCTTAACATGGAAGAGTTTTCCGGAAGTATACCCATGTTTACGTTGATTGGGGCGGCACTGGTCGATTCCATAAACCCGTGCGCAATCGCAGTCCTTCTCATTCTACTTGGCGCGCTACTTGCAAGCGGCGACCGAAAACGGGCGCTGAAGACAGGTATAGCCTTCATAGCATCAATATACATTGCCTATTTTCTCTTCGGGCTTGGGCTGTTTTCTGCGCTTCAAATCAGCGGCATTTCCCTATGGTTTTACAGCACCGTAGGCATTTTGGCGATCATAATCGGGATTGCAAACATCAAGGATTATTTTTGGTATGGGAAAGGTGGGTTTGTCATGGAAGTTCCAAGATCATGGCGGCCAACACTCAAAGCACTTCTTAGCAAGGCAACAACACCGCTTGGAGCGTTTATCATGGGATTTGCCATCTGCCTGTTTGAATTGCCATGCACAGGAGGCCCATATATTTTTATCCTGGGGCTGCTTGCCCAGACAACCACACAGGCAGCAGCAATACCACTTCTTATAATTTATAACTTCTTTTTCATCCTCCCGCTCCTGATTA
>DATDUC010000071.1:0-6688 GCA_035290545.1 archaeon
ACTGCCGTTGCCGTGAATCCATATTGCTGGAGAATCTTGCCGATAGAAGCCGTTGCAATTCCCTTGCCGACGCCTGATATGACGCCGCCCGCCACTACAATTATTTTCATTGTTTTCCACTTGATTCAAAAGTATAAAAGCGCTTTTTTAGAGAAAAACAGTACATTTTCGGAAAAACCTATAAATATCACACCCTACTAATTAATGTATACCCAACAGTGACATATTTCTTCATCTCAAATGCAAAATTTTTCCATCGATAAACTTTATATATAACCTTGAACATATATATTAGTTAATTCAATTGTAATTTCTTCGTGATTTGAGGTTGAGAAAGTGGCGAGAAAAAAGAAAAGCAAGTACATCAAAACCCATATCGAAACCTGGAAGTGCAAGGATTGCGACTTTGAGTGGTCTTATCGGACCATGAAATGTCCGCTGTGCTACACTTCCGGCATGATAAAAATCGTATAAGATTTTTCTTATTTTTCTTTTTATTTTACTTTTATTGGCTTAGTTTTCAGATTTTTGTAGTATTCACAGTATTTTTTTATCGGACAACTATAGCATTTTGGATTTATTGGTCGGCATATATTCTGGCCGAACTGGACAAACAAGTCATTGATGTCCATCCAATAGCGTTTAGGAAGAAGCGAACGCAGCGCTGCCTCGGTTTTTTCCGGACTCTTGGTATTTACCCAACCAATGCGATTAGAAACTCTTTGTACATGAACATCTACGGGTATGCCCTGTTTGTTGAATCCATAAACGATAACAATATTTGCTGTTTTACGCCCGACACCTTTGAACGTGAGCAATGTGTCAAAGTCATCCGGTACTTTTCCATCAAACTTTTCTACAAGCAATTTGCTTATTGCTTTGATTCTTTTCGCTTTTGTTTTATAGTAGTTTACTGATTTTATTGTTTTTGCAATTTCTTTCTCATTTAATTTTGCCATGTCTTTTGAATTATTAGCAAGTTCGTAGAGTTTCTTACTGACACGTTCCGTAGTTTCATCTCTCGTGCGAAGTGAGAGCAAACAGGAAATAAGAACCTTGAACGGATCTCGTTCTTCCGCTATTTCACTTAGGGTTGTTGTAGCAAAAGAACGAGAGTTTTTCTTCAAGATTTTCAGGACAATTAAAAATTTCTTCATTAGATAACTTGCAAAGAAAGAATTAAAAATGCAAAACAGATATTATGAGTATGAAATGCGTTCATGAAAAGGTTGTAAAGCGCGGCTTCAGGAAAACCAACATTGGAAGAAAACAGCTCTATCTGTGTAAGAAATGCGGGAAAAAAGTTACAACGGAATGGCCTCATATGCGCTTCAAAAAGAATGATGTCATGCACGCTGTTCGTCTTTACAAACGAGGTATGTCAGCAGCAAAAGTAAAAGATAGCATGGAATCTCAAGGCGTAAAAGTTTCTCGCTGGACTATAATAAAATGGAGCAAGAGATTCGGGTAATATTAAATCAAATAAAAATCTTCACCGACGCGCATTCTTTCAGGAAGTTTTGGCCTTGGACCTGATAAAAATTCTTGTGGAGTGCCGCCTGCACTTATTAATTCTGTCCAAAGCTGCTCTTCATCCGAAACAACTTTGGTTGTATTGCCAGAACCACGCCCTTCAGGCGTATCTTGTCGCAGCTGGTCAGGAAAATAATGGTCCTGGTTTCTAAAAGTAAGAACATCCATTAGAGGACCGAAGCCGTAATCTGCTGTCCTGCGGTGCGTCCACAAGTCAGTCATTCTATTGCTATGGCTGTTAATAGGCTCGTCCCAAACCATTGCAAGCATATATTCTGTTTCAGGACTTACCAATCTACGATGAAGGTTCCACAGGCCGTGAAGATATTTTTCTATGCAGCCTTTTTCATGCCTGTCAAAAACTACATCAACACCTCTGGCAGGATAGACAATTGTTGGAATATTACCCATTTCGGTTATTATTGGATTGTAGAATACCATATTGATCATCTTTTTTATTTAAGTTGTAAATCTTCCGGGCGTGCATAATGCCATTTTGCATCCGGGCCGTTTAGCGGTCCGAGATAATCTAGTGAAACATCAAGAATGTGTATACCACTTTTATCAGTGTATCTTGTCCAGGCATGTCCGCTATGTATTTTTTTTGATCAATATCCACAGTAAAATAATTTCTTTCAACACTTGCCTGGCCGCTTACATATCCATATTTTCTCAAGAGTTCAAGAGCTACACCACAGGCAAGGGCATCATGCCTGCAAACACCAACACCTTCATGAAGAAATACGCCCAAACTTACTTTGCGATCATCTGATAAATCATATGTTCTAAGAATTATGTCAACAGCATCGGCATTCTGTAGTGGCATACTTTCAGCAACAGTATCAAAAACAGCCGGCAGTACAAATTTTTCCCTGAAAAAACCAAATACGTTTCTTGATTTCCTTCTGACAGTTTCATAAAGCTTACGAACATTGGGATCTTTTGACGAATCAACAACTATCGCTTCTCTTGCGTTTGCACCAAGATAGACGCCGCCGTCTATGGGAGAATCCATGTGAATGATGGGCCTTCCCTTGTAGTGTGTCCCGTTTTTTATTTTGTCGCCAAGTCTGTTGTGAATTGAAATAGTACTATCCCAACTACAATCTTGGCACATATTTATCATCTCAGAAAACATAATCCATGAATCCGACCTGTGGAAAGTTGTCAAACATTGCGACAGATATTTTTGTTATTTTTGAATCAAGCAGCTTTGCCGCACTCTGTAGGAGTATGTTTCTTATCTCCGGAGTTGCGCATACATAATATGTTTCTCCCTTCACACATTTCTCGATTTCTTTCCTGTTTAGGATAGTAAGGATTGCAAGATTTATTGTCTTCCCTTCCATCTCTATATGAAAATCATTTCCAATTTTATTATATTTCCATCCAAGAGTGTCAAAAATTTTCAGTATATTTTCCTCAGAGCCAAAGCTGCGTATTTTGTTTTCAAAATTTTCCGAGAAGATTGTCTCGCCTTTTTCCGTGAGGTAGTAATAATTTGCCTTTGTCTTTTCAATACGGACTTCTCTTACATCAACATAGCCGGAACGAAGCATCGTGGATATTTTTTCCTTGAAGGCTGCACCAGACATCTTTAGCGAAGCGTAAAGTTGTGATGTGAACACGCCCTTGCCTTTTCCAATAGCGCTGATTATGCTAAGCTGAATATCGTCAAGTTTTTCTTGATTCTCAGAAAAATTTATCTTATGCTTCATTATATTGGCGACATCAGCATCTTTTATAATGCCCTTGCTTATTTTGATAAGTGGAAATCTTGCTGTGAAAGGTTTTGTCCAAGCAGAATGTCTCATAAGCACGAAAGCGCTTCCGGTTTCCATTCTCCTTAGATATTCCCCATAGTCATCATCAAGACCCAGCATGTTTATCGCATCATTAATGTCAGAGCTGTATCTCGTATCGAGCCCAAGGTTCATGTATATGTGAGTTGACGTATTGCCGAGAGCAGGATAGGAAACCATGGAAGGATGCTGGTCAAGGTAAATTATACCAAGGCCAAGTTCACGCATCTCGCGGAAAACAAGATCCATGACAGTCTCCGCGCCTATTTTTTTGGATTTTTCTCTGTTGAGTACGTGATGTGCCTCTTCCAATACTATTACACCATTTAGCTGTTCACGTTCACCATAGGTAAGCAGCCAGTCACGTATCCACTGCATCATAATTTCTATGAAGAACATTCTGTCATTCGTCGATAGGGAATCCATTTCAAGTATTGTTATTTTTCCCGGTTCGAAGAAGGATGAAGGTCTTACACCGTCGGCAAGGTTGAATATGTCTCCAGTTTCCTTCATGCAAAGCGAATCAAGTGGACGCATTGATGTTGAAACCCAGTTCTTTTCACGTGAAGTGCCTGAAGAATATTCCTCTATGCTTTTTTTCAGATCGGCAAGAATAGGCTTGTCATTCTGGTCGTAAAGATCGCTTAGAGCTTTCATAATTATATGACGGCCGCCTCCGAGCAGCCAGTAGGCGTGATCAAATATCTCTGCGAATTCCTTTACCCACTGGGTCTTGCTTATGCCAGGTGGTGGCTTTAGTGGATTAAATTTGAGCGGCGCAACATTGCTACCTACTGTGTAAATGTTTATTTTATCTTTCACATCAGTCTGGCAAAGGTCACGATAGTTCTTTTTTGAGAAGTCAAAAATTATTACAGGAACACCTTCATCAGAAAGGCGCTTTATCAGTGAGTAGGAAAGATTAGTTTTTCCGTAACCACTGGAACCGAATATGCCGACATGCGTCATGAAAGTGTTTTTGTCCCACATAAGCTTGCCGGCTAGTTTATGACCGTAGGTAAGTTCTCCTATTTCTATGTCGCCTGAAAGTGTTGGAGGTTCGAGCAAAGGAGCATCGCGCAGCTGAGGGTCCGTAAGAATAGACGCTTTCATTATGTCCAACATTTCAATTATTCTTTTTCTGGTTGTCTCGTCGCCAATAAGATAAGCCTTCGAGAGTCTTTCCGCAGTCTCTCTGCTAAGCACAGGCGTCAATCGTTTTATCTCATCCGTGAATAGTTTTTCTTTTAGTTCCATCATAAATGTCACCTAATGTATCGTATCCCTCTTTATTCCGAGTATGTCATTTTTAGCGCTTGTGAAGTCGTTATACACGCGTCCACAGACTTCACAATCTCTCACATGGTCTGCCAGTACTCCTAATTCTGCATCTGTATAAGCATTTTCCATAAAAGGCAGAATACTTGGGTCATCTGTAAGTACACAGTAAGCAAAAACATCAGCACCACGAAAACCATAGGGACATCTGGAAGTTTTAACCCTAGACAAATCAATCATTTCTTCAATAAAAACATCTGGTTCTGAATTCATTTTATTCACCTAAGCACAAAGATTTCTTTCAACAGGCACCTGAGATGCAACACGTATGCTGCGGGCAAAGGCCATATAGGCTTTACTTGCAGAATAACAAAGACTGCAACCACCTACATGATATCCAACTTCTCTTTCACTGTCTGATAGAAGACTTGTGTCACCATAAGTTGTGAGAATTTTATCTGCATAACTAAACACATGTTCTGGTTTTATTTTGTCATGAAAATATGGATTACTCATTTTATTCACCATTTCCATTATTGAATATTTCTGCTATCTTCGTCTCTATTTCATATTCCTCTTCCAGCTTGCGCATTTCTGTGGAGAGCTCGACGAGGTCACGCCAAAACTGAACACTCTCATTACGTCTCTCCTTGCGAAGCACAGAAATATCTAATTTCAGGTTTCTTTTTTCGTTTATGTCACTTATTGCCTGCAAAAACATCATGCGATCTTCTATATCTTTTTCTATTTCCACCAGTATGCTGTCATGGACTTTGTTTCTCAGCAAAATGTTAGCATTAAGTTCCTCTATTCTTTTCTTCAAAAAAATTACACGGTTGAATATGCCGCCTATTACTTCCTCGCTCATGAGGCGCAGCGGCTTTATTTTATCATCCTCAACACGCTGAATCATGCGCGAAGAAATAACCTTTTCCTCCAAAACACGAAGAGGAGAATAAACATCTTTAGGCGTTATGAATGTAGGGACAATAGCATCTATGTCTTCCTTGTATGGCTGGCGTCCCTTGTAACCAGGATTATTTCCGTACTTTTCCTTGTTCTTTATTTCGTCATTGTATGCCATTTGTACCACGAACGTAATTAAAGTTACTATCTATTAGTAACGAAAGATATATAAAGCTGTTTGTTACTGTCAAAAGACAACATAAGACAGCCAAAGGGAAGCATTATATATATCCCGATAAGTTGACAAATGATATAAAAAGAAAAGGAGCATTGCGTGCGGTCAGGCATTGCGCTGCTCCTTATTCCTCCTGACTGAATGGGGACTTGTTGACAGAAAGGAGGCGGCTGGGAACGCCCCCTTCTGCCTAGCGCTTCTTCGCAGCGAGCTTCATGCGGAGCCTAGCCTTGCCCTTGGCCTTGCGCTCCGTGGTCGCCTTCTTGTGCTTGATGCTGCGCTTCTCCTTGCGCTGACCTCTCTGACTTGCCACACTGCTACGTCCCATGCTACCCTCCCAGCATTCCAAACAACGAGATGATGAACCGCCACTTCTTCTTCTCTGTCAGTGGCGGTGTTGGCTGGCGCTTGGCTTCGCGCTCAGCCTTCTTCCGTGCCTTCTTGCGTTCGCGGAGGCGCTGCCGTATCGCCTCCCTACTCTTGTCCCTCATATTGTCCTCTGATGGCACGAAGCCATTCGTTGTGGAGCTCCTTGGCTGCCGCAGCGAGCTCCTTGTTTCTGTTCATGGCGCCGGCGAAGACGTAGACGAAACGATTGTCTTCGCTGACGAGAAGACCGTTGTGTGTGACTCCTGTTTCCAGGAACTCAGCCAGCTTCGCCGTCGCTGCAGGGAGCAGATTCATGGTCTTGTCGCCGCAGACGAAAACAAAGCTGTTCGTGTTGATCAGGCCGTATCTGATCGAGCGCCGTCGCCGGTCGCAGACGAGCAGTATGCCGCTCGATTCACCCGCGAACCGCGAGAGATTGATCCACAAGTGTCGAAACGGGTTCTTCCTGCTTGCGGGCGCATTGTGAGCATGTTTCGCTCCAGTTGTCAGCCCGCCTCTGCGCCGCTGGTCCTCTGTGAAGTTATGGTGGTTCGGGCTTATGGCA
>DATDUC010000072.1:0-3810 GCA_035290545.1 archaeon
TGACAATGACTTCTTTTTTTGTCTTTATTCTTCTGTGACCATGGGTGAAAATATATTTACCTATCGAGAAGGATTTCATGACAGAGACTCTCTTATCATCAACAAGCTTTTCTACGAAGCCGTCATGGTTTCCCTTTACCACTATTATTTTCTTGAACTTCAGCAGCTCCAGGAATTCCGGAACTTCGCGCCTTTCCTGCTGGCTCACGCCCGTAATTCTATGCTTGAGGTCGCCGACTATTACCAGACCTTCTGACTTTGTGAGTTTTTTCAGCTTGTTCAGCCTGTCTGCAAGGCGCCTGACCTGACTTGGCAGTGAGATACCTGATTTCCACAAGTCTTTTGTGATGCCTATGTGAATGTCGGCCACAACAAGATACCTGCCTACCTTCATAGCAGGCTCGTTTTTTATGAACATGCTTTAAAAGAGCCGCGACATTTTTAATAGCTTCGAGACGGAAAAGAGCCGGATAAACAGTATATATTTGTTCATATCGATTTTCTTGCCTGCAGCCAGACCTGTTATCAGCGGGCGCGACAGGCTTAAGTTTTTGTCTGCAGTGGTTCCCGACGTTTCGGCGATTGCGCCATTTTCCGGCTTATTATTCGTCACACGCTCCATTTTCATTACCTGGATTTCTTTTGTCACGTCCTCTTCCCTGTCGCTCTTTAATTTCACTCTTAAGTTATATGTTCCAGGCTCCGTGCCATTTTCTATGCGGTTTATCAATTTTATCTGTCCAGACAGGTTCGTTGTTTTACTGTTTGCAGTCCATTGGGCACTCCATTCTTTGCCGTTGAAGCCTTCTGACACCGGCGTATTCCCTATGTAAACGTAGGAATAAACAGAAAATGGTTTCTTAACAGGCGACCCGACATTTACGACAACCTCAAATTCTTCGCCGGCACTGACGACTTCCGGATAGGATACAAATTCCAGATTTTTCTGTGCGGCGGTGCCGCCTGCACTACCGCCGCTTCCCCCAGAAGAGCTTGATATGGTTACGGTCTTGCAAAAGGATGAGGAAATGCCACTCAACGTCACGTTTGCAGTGCTATTCTTATCAAGACCTTCCGCTACTACCGTGAGGGTTCCGTCTTTGTAAGCGCCGTCGCAGTTAGGCTTGAGCCTTACAGGCATAGTGAGATTATACTGGGTATTTTTTGATTTGGCATGGAACTTGGTGACCTCGCTTGTTTTCTTGCCGCTGTCTTCCACCCAAACATCTATGGAATATTTGTTTGTGGCGTTCCTGTAAACGTAGACTGTGACGTCTATGTCTTCGCCGTATTTTGCCTCCTTGTCAGGTCCGGCGTCCACACTTGTTATTGCCAGTGAAGAATCCGACTGGCTTGTTCCTTTCGCCACTATAATTTTTTCTCCTGCATCATTAGCAGAATTCATGTCGCCGCACCCGTGCGATACAAGGCGAGCGACTATATTGTACGCCTCTGTGCCGCTTATACCGCCCGGCGTCCACTGGCGGCTTACAGACTTGGAACATATAATTGACTGCGTCGTGTTTAATTTGTCCTTGACGTAAACGCCAAACAGGTCTTCTATCCAGTATTCTATTTCAATGCTGTGAGATGTCTGATTGCAGCTGCTGTCGTTTACAAATATGCTATAATCAAATGACTGGCTGGCATTAATTATACTTTCGGATGCTACAGACAGCGAAAGGTCGCAGGCTAATAACGGCGCGTTTGATGCGTATACAGTCTTGCATATTTCATTGTTAGTGTAATCAGCTTCATCGAGCCCCGAAACCCGGCCGCAAAGCGTGTAGTTGCCTGATGTTGTTGGCGTCCAGCTAGCTATCTGCGCTGAGCAGCCAATTTCTGACGTAAGGTCGCTGCTTATTCCGGGCGTTATGTTGTAACTTACAGTTATGTTATCCGTGGCAGAGCATGCTTTGCCTGCTATGTTTATCTGAAACAACTGGTACGAATTGTTGACAGTCATGTTTTCCACAATGACCGAGATTACTGCGTCCATTTTATCGACCGTCAAGTTCGATACCACATTAGCCGCTCCCGGCGTCGGGATGCACTCGACAAAATCACCTACCCTGCATGATGTGTTACCTTCGCTTACAGGGGAGTAAGTAATATTATCAAAAACTACTGACGAATTCTTTAACCATATTGTTTTGTTCAGCGAGTTGGAAAGATCGGACCACGACGAGTCGATGACTGTGCCGTTATATCCGGGATAATCTGCAAGGAATGATGAAGCGTCCTGAGAAATCACCGCAAAGCTGCCTGGCGGGATGATAACAGATCCCTGGCCGCCATTTGTCGGCGGGGCATTGAGGGAATGGTCTGCATTGTCTGTGTTTATCTTCCACCCCGTAAGATTGTGCGCCCCGCTGTCATTGTTGTGTATTTCAATCCATTCCCTGTTGCCATCGCTGCCTGCGGGGTTTTGCATTATCTCTGATACCTGTAATGTATAACCGATTGGTAAAAATGAAATGAAGAATAAGCTGGCTACGAAAAGGAGTTTAGCATACATAAGTGTTTCAAAAAGAGCGTTTTTAAGGTTAAAATTTATAATTAAGAATATGGAAATAGGGATAATATCCGACTCACATGACCATGTTGACAACATTAAGAAAGCTGTTCAGATTTTCAAAGACAGGAAAATTGAGTTTGTTTTTCACTTAGGCGATTATGTAGCACCGTCTTCTGTAAGATTATTCAAAGGTGTTAAAGTTATTGGTATATTTGGAAATAATGATGGAGAGCAGTTTCGAGTTACCAAGGCATTTGGAGAAATCGATGGCGAAATCAAGGAAGATTTTTGCGAAATCAATAAGGACTATGTAAAATTTGCTCTATACCATGGAAAATGGCCTGAGATTACTGAGGCTTTATTGAAATGCGGTAAGTATGATGTTGTGTTATACGGACATGACCACAATAAGTTGCAGAAAAAGGTGGGTAAGACTATTTCTCTTAATCCAGGAACAGCTCACGGCTTCGGCAAGAAGGGTACTATTGCCATATTCGATACAAAAACTAAAAAAGCCGAATTCGTTGAATTATAGTTATTTCTAAGAATCATATGAAAGTCCCCTAACATTATTTCTTCTTTCTACCGAACATCTTGTCGTATTTATCATGGCCCATCCATTCCAGAATGAGGGAGACAATCTCGACTTCGCTTGTGTTAAGCGTGTACAACATGCGCCAATAGCCTACAAGGTCTATAATCCATAAGTTATTGATATCGTATTTGTTGACAAGATTTGGTGGAAGCGGCTTCTGTGCATGGTCACCTGCTAAAGGATTCATTTTCAGGTATCCGATTTTATTGTCAATGGATTTCAGCAGCTGCTGGTTAAAAGAATTTGTCGTACCTTTCTTTTGCTCTTCCTCTACTAAGATTTTCAGTTCATCATATTCACGTTTAGCATCTTTCGACAGAATTACCCGAACTTCTTTTCCTCTGAACTTCATACTTCATAACCTTCTTTAATCGCCTTTAGCAATTTTTTGCTCGGATTATATGTCCAGACGTAACCTTCTCTTGCCCTTACTATCATTCCTCTCTCTTCAAGATATGTAAGAATTATGGTAAGCGTTTGGTGCATGATTTTCACACCCAGTTTGTCCTTTATTTGATTTTTGTTTAGCGGTTTATCAGAGTTCTGGAGTGTTTTCTCTACTAGTAGGACGGTTTTCAGTGTAGGGTAGTGAATAACTTCCCTATTTTTCTCTATATCTATCTGGAATTCTATGTTTTTTGACTTGGATGACAACATTGCTTACACCTTCTATATATAAGTTCATATAATTATATAA
>DATDUC010000073.1:0-13125 GCA_035290545.1 archaeon
TTAAAAGGGGACGTTAGCTGGGTTCAGAACGGTGTGAGCCAGTTTGGTCTATATCTGCTAGAGGTGTTTCTGTCTGAGGGAAAAGAAGGATAAGTACGAAAGGAACATTCTTCTGTGGCCTCTTGTCCATCAGCTGTCTGACAAGGCATGCTGAGTAGCTACGCCGCACGCTGATAAGGGCTGAAAGCATCTAAGCCCAAAGCAGCTCTCAAAAATAGACAGATGGCGCTGGAAGACGACCAGTTATGGAAGCGGGGTGTAAGTACCAAGCTTCGGCGAGGTATTCAGCCCATGCTCTCCTAAGCCAATGCTAGCCTTTAAAACAGAGTCCTGGATTGAGCATAGCTCATACAGGCACGTGAACCCTACGGTTCACGATGTATTGCGGTAACTCTGTGGTACATAACGTCAGCTAGAAGTTGTAAAAGGCTTCTACCTGTTCGGTACCACCTCAGACCCTATGATTAAACTTCATTTTTCAAAAAATCACTAGTGGTAGCTATGAACGATGACATAACTGCTTCTCAATCATTGAAATAAAGTTCAGGCACTAGTATTAATGTAGGTTAATAAAAGAGTGTTATAAAAACCTATTTATACCGGGATGACTATATAATAGAGATAAAGTCTAAGGGTGGTCAGGCTTTATTCAGTAATATCGATTATGTTGCAGACTGGACTCGGGAATTGAATCATTGATAATGAAATCTTTGGGGTGTTGAAAATGAAGAAAATACATTACTGTGGAAATGGCTTCAAGGGACAGGTAGTCAAAGCTAGGGGAATTTCTTTCTGTGGTTTTTGCGGAAAGGAATTCAGAAAATAGATCTTATTAGTGCGTTATTTAATGTAAGTTTTTGAAAACAGAGCAGCATCTTTGATGCTGCGCTAATCCCGGCTTGGCACCTCCCTCCAGCCTACTTCTTTTATAGTCCTCCAAGGAAACAAACAGTATTTTACGTCCTTGGGAACTATATGTGAACCCATATATCATGTCCAAGTTCTTTTATGGGTTCACTATAAGAGTTTTTGCCTTTAATCAGTTAGTATTGACTATACGGCAATTGGATGACACCTATGAGATACTATGCTGCTTTATGTGTTGTTGCTGGCTTGCTGCCGCTTGTTGTTATAACGGTCTTATCGTTCTTGGCAAAAGACTTCATGTTGTTTGAGAACTACATAAGCGACCTTGGCGTCAGTGACTATGCTATTGTATTCAATGCGTCCCTGGTAATAGCTGCTATCTTGGTCGTGCCGTTCATACTGCGGCTTGGTAAAGGATACAACTACCTGAAACCTGTATTCTTTTTAGCGGCAGTGACGGTTGCTTGTGTAGGTATTTTCCCTTCCTCAGACCCAGTTCACTGGTATGTCTCAGCAGCCTTCTTTATACTGGCATTTCTCACAATACTGCTTGCCGGCATCAAGGTAAGGTCAAAGCCGTCAGGCGCAATTTCCATCTTTCTGGCGCTTTTGTGCTTTGCTGGGCTTCTAATTTTCAATCCTTTCATAGAAACGTTGCAAGTTTACGCCATAGGACTGTGGATAGCAGCTGCTGGACTGTTGTCAAAGAAGATCTTTAGTCACAGGCACCAATAACCTTATTAATTCAGTTGCTGCTAATATCAGAAGTGACCTGTCAGCAACTACCGCTGAGCTGCATGACGCAAATGTGAATGACGTTCTTCGAACGTTTGTTTGTGTTGCGTCTGTTGGCTGAGTGAGGAAGCTCTGTCCACCCACGAAAATTTGCTATGCAAGTTTCCGTAACAATATGGAAGATGGGCGAAACGGCGTAAAAGCCACTTTGCCACAATTCATGGGCGAGAGTCTGTTGCAGGGAAGAACAAAATTCTTCCCGCACAGGTTAAGCATCGCTTAACCTTGTGCTGGTGAACAGAAACGAACTTACTAGGCTGAGAGTAAAAGAGCATAAGACCGGGCGACACTTGTGTCAGTCCGTTTGTGCTGTTTTGCTTTTTGATGCCTAAACGCGACTTCGGTCGCAGTAAGATGAAACGGCACCGCACATATGGGTGCAAGCAGGCAATTTGCCATAATAAGCGCTTAGATAAATGTTGCAAAGCCCCTTTCTTTTCAAAAGAAAGGCCCTTGGGTTCAAAGAAATTCATGGGTTTGAAAAAGAAGGGCTTACAAAAGATAGGCTATGGCAGGTCACTATCATACTTAACGTGGGCTAGTAACTGTCCTGTTACGATGATGCCATCTTTATCTCGATAAGAAATATCTCGTGCTATTTTTGAAATATAGTCTTTTAAACTTTTTCGGGATTCTAAATTTATGAAATCTTCCCTTGAGGAATTACGTGAAGTGGTTCAATCAGAAGGATTAGTAAGCCCAAAGGATTTTGAATCTGCATATGCTAAAGCTCTCAAGACCCCAAGAGTACGCGAACTTCTTGAAATTGAACTCCCGAACATAACAGATTTGACAGAAACGCTTCATGTAGAAAATGGCGGATCAGTTTACGCGGTGCGTATGGATCTAAACAGAGGCGTAGACAACCATAAAAAGGATGTTGTAGCCGGACTGATTCTTCGTGGGGTTATGAAGGGGAAGATACCTCGGGACGAGATTGACACACTTATTGACGGCGGAAACTACAATTCTGCAAGGGCATTGAGGTATTATTCTAAAAAATTCGGCATGAGAGGCGCGTATGTCATGTCACGGCTTTTCCCACCACAAGTCATTGATCTTCTGGAAGACGGCGACTTCCAAGTCATACGAGCTCCAAAGAAGCACGACCATGCAAGGGAAAGAGAGTTTTATGAGTATCTGTTCGAGCTAATGAAGAATCCAGATTTTCGAAGAAACAAACACTGCTTATGGCACGCCAAGTACAGCGGTAAGGCAATGTACCCATTTGGGAAGGAAATTGCTGAAAGATTGGAGTTTGTCCCCGATTATGTCGTTTCGTGTCTCGGAGCAGGTTCTACTCTTGAGGGTTTACAACTTGCAATTCAAGATTATTTTGTGGAATCTGGATCAAGAAAGCCTCGAATAATCGTTGCAGAACATGAACTTTCACCTCTATTTGCAAATTTCATCCCCTACAGACAATCTGCCGGTCCATCTGCGCAGGTAAGAACTCACGTTAAGAGAACGGATCCGGAATTTTACCTAAAACATCCTGAGCTTCCGCACATTGTCATAGGTCCTCATTACGATGAAATTAACCCGTTTCTATCCAAAGATGCAATTGCAAGGATCGACGAAGTAATTCAGTACTCGGAAGAAGACTGGATGTCTATGCAAAAGTTCTTGGAAGTGTACGGAATACGTGTTGGAAACTCTTCCGCGGCCAATTTGGCCGTTGCTACCAATCTTGCAAACCTAGGAAGTAAAGTAGTCACGGTTTTATTCGAGCCCTTCAGAGATTTCTACAAAAGTTCACTGTCATATGTTGGCTAGCCCGTTTTATACAGCCAATCTATGGCAGGTCACTACTTTTTATATTCACTTTTTGCCTCATAAGCACTTTTCCCTGTTTTGTAGGCAGGCTTTGTTCCATATGCAGCTACGGCGCTGTCTATCAAAGAGTCGAATATGCTATAGTTTTTCTTTCCGGTTTCGTAGGAGCCTGGTTTTTTGCTTACACTAAGATTAAAATCTGGCATAACCTTAGATTTTATTGATTCTAGTAGGAGCATTACTCGTTGACGCATATCCATATCCATTATGCTTAATATGGGTTGCAGGTCCTCCATAGCTTTTTCAGCCAGAGAAGGTGTCAACTCGTCCATACTTCTAAAGACTTTGAATTCACTGTAGTTTTGCAATTCAAATCCAGGAGCTGTATCAATAAAACTATGCCAAGAGAGGCTTGTATCAATGAATTTGCTGTCTTTGAGCTTGGCTTCTGTGAAACCAGAGTATTCCATCTTGCATTTCTTGAAAACAAGCTTTTCTGAGTCAGTGTACCCAAAGGCACAAAAGAAAAACTCACAGTTTTCGAAAGTAACATTTTTTAAAGAACAGTGACGGAAAACAACGAAGAAAAATTTCGAGTCTTTAATCACAACATTTTTGATTTCATGACCGCTCATGTCAGAGTATTGCATGTATACTCTTGTGATTTCTTTTTGTGATTTTATTCTATCTAGAAATTCAATGCTTGTCAGGTTTTCCATAGAAACCATTTACCCTATAATAATTTAACTACTTATTTACCTTGAGCTAATTATTCCTATGGTCATCGTCAAGCGCGGATACCTTTGGCTGCTGTACACAAAGGACAGAAAACGAGTTCTGGGCAAGTTCCGTACGAAGAAGGATGCGCTGAAGCGCGAGAGGCAGATACAATTTTTCAAGCACATGAAAGGTGGATAGGTTCAGTTCAACAGATACCTTGTTTTTAATACCTATTTGAGAAGGTTGTTTTATGGTGGAGAATCTAAAAGAAACAATTGCTTACCAGAATGGTTCTGTTGTTAGTAAGGAGATTCTACGCAACAAGACAGGCACGATTACATTGTTCGCTTTTGACAAAGGTCAGGGATTGAGCGAACATACTGCTCCATACGATGCTGTTGTTTATCTGGTGGAGGGCGAAGCAACGATAACGATAGATGGCAAATCTCACGAGCTGAAAGAAGGAGAGATTATTATCATGCCCGCTAAGAAACCTCATGCGGTTAATGCGGTAACAAAGTTTAAGATGATGCTAACTATGATGAGGGATTAACATGATAACCGCTATTGAATTTCAAGCTATAACGGTTGGCTTTTTGATCATTCTTGTAGCGGCAACGCTGGCAAGGCACTATAATGACTATGTAGAAGAATTCTAGGTAAGACTATGGACGAACAAGAACTCCACGAATATCTTAAAGATCGGCAGGCTTTGGAAGTAATGAGAGATTTATGTCATCAATTGAATATGACTCAACCCGACGGAGCAACTATTCATTCTAGAAGAAAATTAGGGGTAAGTTTTGACTATCATGCGTATCATTATGAACATGGATTTTTCCCTGTCGATGAAACCTTTTCTGGATACAGAGATAGAGACGAGGTTGGTTATGCACATATGATAAAGGAAATAGCGCGTGCTATTAGAGAATTTCATGTAACTATTTAGTCTATTTCAAATGTTCGATGACAGAGAAATCGAAGCCCTGGCTCTTTAGAACCGATGTAATGCCGTCAGGTAGTTCTGTCTTGGCGAACCATGTTGTTTTCTGTATGTTTGTTATGTCTGCCTTGCTGCGCATTATCTCTTCAGGTACAGCAGGGCCGAACTTGATGTTTGGCTTGCTTTTTGTCAAGCTATGAATCATGTCAACTATTTCCATTACGGAGGTTTCTTTTCCAGTGCCAATGTTATAGGTGCCGCTTACTTCAAGACCAAGCATGAGCGCGCTTACCACATCATCAACGTAGATGAAGTCTCTTGTCTGATTGCCATGGCCAAATATGGTCACATCTTCATATTTTGGTATAAGTTTGCAGAATTTGTTTATTACACTATGACCTCCAGGACCATATGCGTTGAATAACCTTACTATGAAAGAACCTTCAGGACACACCTTCTCGGCACGCAGCTTGCTTTTTCCATACTGGCTAATTGGATGGCACTCATCTGATTCTTTTGTACTTTTTGAATCACCATAGACCGCTGCTGACGAAGTAAAAATAACTTTTGCACCAACCGCTTTTGCAGTCTCGAAAACAGTCTTCGAGCCAATAAAATTAGTATTGTACACTAAGTCGTCATCTGTTGACCTTGTTTCAGTTATGGCAGCAAGGTGGAAAACAACTTCCATACCTTTCATGGCTCGCTGCACATCATCCACATCACGCACATCACCCTCGATTATTTTTACTTTGTCTATAGAATCTTTTTTTGATGTAGAGAAGTTGTCGTAGACAGTAACATTATAACCCTTTGAAACAAGCCTATTTACAAGGTGACGACCGATAAAGCCCGCGCCACCTGTGACTAGTATATTCATGCTTTTACTATAGATGAAAATTTTAAATCTTCGAGTCCTTACCTAGACGAACAGCTTGAGAAGTATTATGGCAGCGCCGAACACTACACTGATGGCTATGACATGAGACGGCTTTATTTTTATATGGTCTTCCACGTCCATGTAACGCATTATGCCTGCTGTTGATTGTGGCATGTAAGTTTTTTCTTTCTCGGCCATAACTAACATCAAGCAACGTAAGCTTAAATATGTTATTTCGAAAGGAAATAGATGCCTATGGATGAACAAACAAGAAAAGAATTAAGGCGAGCGTATAATGACCTTCAAGATATGGATATAGATAGATATCCAGCAAGCTTGGACGCTGCAGTGCGTTTTTATCAAGTTGCCAGAGGTGCTCTTCGTTCGTATCCAACAAGCCCCCTTGCTCTCAGAAGAGAAGAGGATATGCGTGGGATGCTAGATCGCATAGCAACAAGACTTGCTAGTATAAGATCTGATACTTTCTAGAATTTTGCCAGCAGACTGCGTGACATGTTTTTCATTACAAACATGAAGTCCTCGAAATAGCTTCTGAGACGTCTTTTGCGCCTTCGCATCAGATAACGGAAATTGTTTATACCATCCCAGAATGATACACCTTTTCTGTAGATAGGAGAGTCAACGTAGATATTTGCATATTTTAGACGGTTTCTTCCGACTTCAAAAATTATCTCCACAGCTATCTCATAGCGCTCGGCACGAAGATAGAATTTTTTCAATGCTTCGCCCTTAAAAGCACGAAAACCGCTTTCTGTATCCCTTAGGTTTGTTCCTGATATCAGGTTAGTAAAGAACTGGAGGAAAAAGTTTCCAAATCTTTTTACAAAAGGATACTTTGAAAGGTCGCGGGTTCCGAGCACAAAGTCATAACCGGCTTCTATCATTTCAACAAAACGCGGTATTTCCTCGGGACGATGCTGACCGTCGGCGTCGAGTGTTATGATTATATCAGCATGCAGCTGGAGGGCTTTTTCAAAGCCGGTTCTAAGTGCAGCGCCTAGGCCACTATTTGCCTTGTGGACAACTACCATGGCGCCCGCTTTCTTTGCTTCTATGGCGGTCTTGTCTTTGGATGCATCATCAACTACGATAACCTTGCCGTATTTTTTCGCTTTTTTCACGATCACGGCGACGGTTTTCTCCTCATTATAAGCTGGAATAACGATTGCTATCATTTTAACACCTGGCAATTAAAAAATCTATTTTAAAAGGATTTATACTGAAACAACAATAGTTAAGTGATTTTAATGGTTGGCAAATTCTATGTTTTCGAGGGATTGGATGGTTCTGGACTTACAACGCAGGCCGCGCTTCTTAGGAACTATTTTTTGAGCAAGGATAAGGAAGCTGTTCTTACAAAGGAGCCCACTGACGGTCTTATAGGTGGCATAATCAAGGCTGCCCTGCGCGATGAATGGAAGACGAACCCTCTCGCATTGCAGATGCTCTTTGCCGCTGACAGGGCTCACCACCTGACAACGGAAATAGAGCCGGCACTGAAGAAGAACAAAATCGTCATATGCGACCGTTATATACTCTCCTCGTTGGTTTACGGCTCACTTAATACTTCCATGGATGTACTCAAGCAGCTCAATGCACATTTCCTTAAACCACACATGACAATAGTTGTGGACACGAATCCCAAAATATGCATGGAAAGAATGAAAAAAGGTCGTCATCATGTCGAGCTTTTCGAAGAAGAACACAAGCTTGTACAGATAAGACAGAATCTCATCTCACTTAAAAAATATTTCCCAGACACATACTTTGTTGACGGAAACAGAAAGCCAGATGAGGTTTTCGAAGACGTCAAGAAGTTGATAGGGAAGATCTAAGTAAAAAAGTCTCAGGCTGCATCGTCTTTATTTTCTTTAACTTCTTCTTTCATTTCTTCCTTGACTTCATCCAAGTTCTTTTTGAGCTCATTCTTCTTTGTCTCAAAGTATTCCTCGAACTTGTCCGTCGTTGTCAATATACGAGTACGTGATTTTTTCTCGACATTTATCAGACCTTTTTCAGAGAGCTCTTTTACATAATCATAGGTGCGATTGCCGATTACCTTTACGATTTCACTTTGCTTGATGGGCTCATGATAAGCTATCACCGAAAGCACACGCAACAATCCACGTGACATGTCAGCATGGGGTGTGAGGTCAGTTACGTTCTGCAGGTATTCATTTTTTACTATCAGCTTGTAGCCTCCCATGTCTGATATTTTTATCCCACTGTTTTCGTTAGAATAGCGCTGGTTTAGCTCGGCGAGCAGTTTCTCCATTTCGTCTTTTCTGCTTTTAGTCAGTTTTTGCAGCTGCTCAAATGTCAGTGGGTCTGTTGTGGTGAACAGTATTGCCTCAAGCAGTGCCAGTTTCTGTTGGTTTATCATCTAATCTCAACCTTATGAATATCTCCTTGAACATTTCTTCTTGCTCGCATATTATCATATCCCTTGTGGCCAGGTGCAATAAAGGCAGGAACGTCTGGACTATTTCCATCTTCTTCCATGTAGGTACTAGCTGGGAAAATTTTATGGTCTTGGCCTGGGTTATCTCCTCGTATATCTCCTTTATCCTGATTTCTATATCTTCTTCAGGCTCTATCAACCTTTCTATGGCACGCCGCATCCTGATTTTCTTACCTTCTTTTCTCTCTTGAAATTCAAATGCCTTGTTCAGTGCAGTGACGAGCTCGGTCAATGTTACCTTACGCGTTGTTTTTCTATTCATGGGCGCCAGCAACATCGGAACATCTATGTTGAGCGGAGTCGACTCCATTTTCTTTATTTCCTTTTCTTCCTCCTCATCCAGCAACAACTCGGCTTTCATTCTGAGTAGGATAGCAGCGACAAGTATGAACCGTGCAGGTATACGGAAGTCAAACTTTTTCAAATGCTCCAGGTAAGATCGGAAAACATCAGCTAGTTTTATGAGATCAACGAACAGTGGGTCCATGCCTTCTTCAGCCACGAGCGTAGTCAGTACTTCCTGCCAGTCGCTGCCGAGAATAATTGTTTGAATAACTTTATTTTCATCTACTATCCCGGATTGAACGACGCTTTCAGCGTTAGTTTGTTTTTCATTTGGCTCGCCTTCGTCGAACCCTACGTTTTCCTCCTCGACAACGCCGCCGAGATCTTTTTTCTTGTCAGATTTTTTCATATTCATCCTCTCTGGCCCGGCATCTCTATGCCGAACACTTTAGATATGCCGCCTTCCATGGAAACGCCGAAGACTTTCTCTGCCTCTGATATAGTGAGGTCATTGTGAGTTATGATTATGAACTGTACCGTGCCTGCGTACTTCTTGATAAGATTATCTATTTTTCTTGTGTTTGCCTTATCCAGAGCAGCATCAATTTCGTCTAACACATAGAAAGGCGCTGAGTAATGCTGCATCACGGCAAACAGAAATGCCAAGGACGTTAAAGTTTTTTCGCCGCCTGACATGCTGTCTAGATTGAGTATTTTTTTACCACTTGGATTCGCCTCTATAATCAACCCAGAATCTATATTCCCATCCACTTCTAGTCTTAGTAGTCCGTCGCCGTTTGTCATGTCCTTGTAAATTTTCAAGAAGTTCACGCTTATCTCGTGGAATGTCTCCATGAATTTATCATAACGCCTCTTTTCCACTTCTGTAACTATATTTAGTACAGCTTCCTTTTCTTCCAACAAACTGTCTAGTTTTTTCTTCAACTCCTCAAATTCCACGTTTATCATCTGATACTCATCTATGGCTTTCATGTTTACAGGGCCTATCTGGTTTATTTCTATCAGACAGCGGCGTACACGCTCCTGCAATTCTTCCTCAGACTGGTCGAAGAATTTTTCCACATCTTTGTAATCATCAAACTCTGCCTTCAGGTTATCCATGGATGCCTCAAGCTTTGCCTTTTCTATCTTTGCCCGGCCTACTACACTCTGCAGTACCATACGCTCTTCATAGAGTTCTTTTCGCCTTTTCCTGAAAGTATCAAGATCTTTTTCTTCCTGTGTTTTTGCAGTCTGCAATTTTACTACTTCTGCTGATTCCTGCTGTTCCTGAGATTTTAGTTCAACGAGTTCATTTTCTAAATCTTCTATTTCCTTTTCTAGCTTCTCGTTTTCACCCATCAGGTCCTGACCACCCGATGCTTGTCGTGTTTTTTTATAGAAACCCCCTATCATTACACCGGATGTTTCTATTAGGTCTCCGTCAAGAGTTACTATGCGGAAGTTTCTTATTTTTCTGGCTGTGTCTATGTCATCAACTACCAACGTGCTGCTTAGTACATATTCAAATGCTGGTAGAAACTGCTTGCTGAACTTTATGAGCTCTATTGCATAGCCTAGCATCTTACCGTCATATTTCTTCCGTGGCCTGTTTATTATTTTGTTAAGTGGTATGAACCGTGCACGCCCTAATCTTTTTTCCTTAAGATATTTTATGCAATAGGCAGCAGTGTCGTCGGTATCTACCACAATATCATCTTTGTGACGGCCTATGGCAACCTCTAAAGCTATGGAATATTTTTTAGGAACATCTACGAGACTTGCTACAGTTCCATAAACGCCGGGATGTTTCAGATCAAGTATTTCTCGTACTATTCTGTTGTCAATAGCGCCTCTTACATTTTCTAATTCTCTCTCATTGAAACTTATGCGGTCTCTTTTTCTCAGAATTTCATTGTTTATACGATCTATGTTTCTTAGTATGTCATAATTCCTGGATTTTTGTATCAGCTCGTCGCCTTTCCTCAGCACACCCTTTTCCTTTTTTTCCAGCTCATCATCGACTTTCGTCAATTCCTTTGACATCATATCGAATTTTGACGTGTTCTCCTCAACCTCTTTGTCAAAGGCATTATGTTTTTGCACAACATCTTTCAGTTTTTTCTTCAACAGAGATGCTTTTGATTTTCTCAGCTCTATTTCTATAGAACGATATTTTTCGGCGTTTTCTTTTTCTTGCTTCAGGCGGCTCACAAGTTTTTGCTTTTCAGCCACAACTATCATGTTTTCGCGCACACGGGTTTCAACTTTTTCAAGTTCTCTTGTTGCCTTTTCCTTTTTCTCATCAAATTCGCTTATTCCCGATATTTCATCTATTATTCCTTTTCTTTCATTTGGTGACATTTCGATTATTTTTGTTACGTCACCTTGCATTATTATGTTGTAGCCTTCGGCTGCGAGGTTTGCGTAAGAAAGAATGTCTAATATTTTCGCGCGTGTTACAGTACGGCCGTTTAACTTGTAGATGGATATGCCACTTCTCGTTACACGACGAGTTATCTTTACTTCTTTTTCGTCCCCAGGTATTTTATTCTCAATGTTGTCGAGATAGATGGAAACTTCACAGAAATCAGCAGGTTTTTTATCCCTAGCACCATTAAACAGAAGGTTTTGCAGCTTAAGGGCGCGAATGCTTCTCGCTGATGTCGTGCCTAGAACAAACAGCAATGCATCTATGATATTGCTTTTTCCGGATCCGTTGGGTCCGCAAATTACGTTGTAACCTCCAGGGAAAGGTATTGTTATCCTATTGGCGAAGGACTTGAATCCCTGCATTGTTATTCTATCTAGACGTACCATTATTTCCTCTCCTCATTTTTTTCAGTGCTTTGAATATTATATCGTCATAAGTATCTCCAAAGGAGCCTATTTCTTTTCCCACGTCATCAAGAAGTTGTTTGGTTTTTTTAGAAATCCTTACAGTAGTGTCGTTATTGGTCATTATGTATAATTTAGCATATTGTTGTATATAAAGTATTCTAATCTATACAAGACTTGGGCGCCTTTTCATAGACATTTTTAAATACGATACATGCCGATTTTTTACTTAATAAATCCTTTTTAAATGTTATTGCCAAAAGGAGGCTATGGATTATGATGCAATTGTTATAGGAAGCGGGCCTGCAGGTGCCACAGCAGCTATGTACCTTGGTAAGGCTGGTAAGAAAGTTCTTTTGATAGACAAAGTTGGCTTTCCTCGTGACAAAATCTGTGGCGATGCTCAAGGACGGAAAGCTGCTGCAATTATGCGCGAACTAGGCATAGAGGAAGGTTATAGAAAACTGCCCGGACATGTTGTTTATGGTATTACGCTAAGCAGCCCTAATGGCACCTTGGTTGATGTTGACATAACAACTAGAGACAAGCCAGCTCCTGGTTTTTGCCATAGAAGAATTGTGTTTGATGAGTATCTTCATAATTGTGTGAAAGATTTTGTTGACTTCAAGATCTTTACAGTTACGGATCTAATAATTGAGAACGGTTTTGTAAAGGGTGTTATAGGAACGGAGAATGGCGAGGAAAAGGAATACAGAGCACACATAGTTCTGGCAGCTGATGGTGCTAATAGCTTAATCGCACAAAAATTTGGTCTTAATAAGAATCCTCCAGACCATTTCATAGTCGGTACACGCCAATATTATAGCGGTGTCACAGGAATGACCGACAGGATAGAGATACACCTTGTAAAAAGCCTACTACCTGGATACTTCTGGATCTTCCCACTTGATGATGGAAAGGCAAATGTCGGGCTTGGAATGATTGTAAAGGACATGAATGACAAGAAGATCAATCTCAAGGAAGCACAACTAAAAGAAATAAGAGAAAACCCTCTTTTCAAAGAACGCTTCAAAAATGCAAAACCTTTGGAAGACATCAAGGGCTGGAATCTTCCTTTAGCAAGTCACCACAGGAAATGTTATGGAAACGGTTTTTTGCTTTTGGGTGACGCAGCATCACTAATAGACCCGCTAAGCGGCGAAGGTGTTGGCACTGCAATGATATCTGGCAAGCATGCAGCAAAGGTTACTATTGAAGCGTTAGCTGCAGGGGACTTCAGCGAAAAATTCCTAAAGAAATATGATGAACAATTGTGGGAAGAAATTGAGCCGGAAATAAAGGCCAATTATAGATTGCAAAAGCTGGGAAAGAAATTCCCGTTCCTTATTGACAAGATGGTTGTAAAGGCAAAGAAGGACGAAAAATTCAGAAAACGCATAGAAGGAATGCTGCCTTATGCGGGCGGAAGAGAGGAAATGGGCAAGGACTCTTTCGTAGAGGAACTCCAGCAGATGGAATAACTGATTCTTATATGTTAATAGCAAAAGGCGCCGAGGCTGAATTGAAGCGAGATGGCGA
>DATDUC010000074.1:0-2605 GCA_035290545.1 archaeon
GAACATCGAGTTTCATCTTAGATAAGCATAGACGAAATTTGCATCACTTTTTGCTTCTGCCAAAGAACGCCGTAGTTATTATTATAGTGCACCAAGAAAACATTTCGGATATTATACTTTCTTGTGCGCTATAAGTTAACCCAGAAACATGTCCAGATTCTTTTCTGGGTTAACTATAAATGAAGAAAAAATCCCCCCATAGTCATGTGGGATATTATTAGATGTAGCGTGTCCTCTACTATACAATGGGCAAAAGTATACCCTTTAGAAATGTTTCTTCACAAACCAGATGAAATCTTCTATCGCCATCTCAAGCGGTCCAAGCCAGTCGAGCCAGCTTTCAACATGCCCGATAAATTCGCTGTCCCACTTCAGGCAAGCCTTTTCCAGACCGTTTCTGAATAGAATACGATGCATGAATTCGTGGTTCATGATGTTTGCCATTTCCTGAGAGTTGTGACATGTTTTGAGAATTATAATGCGGCCTGTTCCCTCGTCGTAAACTGCTGCAGGGTAATAGCCATATTTCTTTGCCACAAACGTTGCTGCCCTTTTATCAGCGTTTGTTTTTTTGAGGTAGATCATTGGCTTCGCCTTCTCTTTTTGGGCAGCGCTTTATCCATGAGCTTGACGAATCGTAACAAAAAGACGAACCAGATTGAGTAGATTGCAATCATGAGTGCATACACAACTATCTGGACTGTGAGGAAGCTGGCATTAAAGTAAAAGGTCATGACAGAGGCGAAATCAGCTATCCAGGTATAACAGGAGTTAATGAAAATAATGAAGAAGCCCAGCAGGAACAGAGACGTCTTTGTTGGCTTTGCGCTTCTTCTAAGAAGTAATATAATGGCGAAAAGAACCATTTCAAACAGGAAGCCGGCGAAATAGACAATTATTCCATAATCTCCATAGACCTCTTTTACCGGGGCGGTGTAGCGAACCTCATAGCCGGAATAGTTTGACGGCAGCAGGTTAAACTGGGGCGAGTAGACAAACTCCTTTATGGCAGAGCAGTTGGAGACGCAGGCTAATGTATAATGGCCGGTCTCGTGAACAAAGGGAACAATGGCATAGCCGGTGATAAGGCCTGCAATGACCAGAAAGAAAACAGCTTTTTTATTAAACATAGAGCTTACCAGTCCGCCCATTTTAAAATTCCTGTGGTAGCGAGTGTGCCGCCGTGCGACTTGAAGATAAACCAGATATATTTGCTACAATCACAACGCCAGCCGACCCCATAAGGGAACTTTACCTGCTTCATTCTTTTCCGGCAGCGCGGACATGATTTTATTTTCATGTTTGTTTTGCAGCCTCTGCAGTAAAACCCTTTGTTCCTGTGACTTTCTGTAATAGGTTTGCGGCATTCAGGACAGAACATGGGCTTCATAAAGTCACTTTACGTCTTGCCAGTCGCCGCCCATATATTCTTCTAATGTTTCTTCCTCTGCGGTCATTTTCTTGAATTTTGTCTTTGGCATGAAATAGTGCCCGTCTCTGAAAATAACGTCTATGGTTTCGAGGATTGACACATCACACTTGTTGGCTTTTGACAGCATTTTTCTGTGCTTCTCTATGTGCTTGTACGCCCTGTCCGAAATTTTTATTGTTTTCATTGTTATCACCCGACTATCTCTGCTACGTCATCGTTGCGTTTGTAGCGCTGTGCTATGTGCACGGCAGTTTTGACAACCTTCTGGAGCGGCTCGGAGCTGGATATGGAAATGGACGCGCCGCCGCCCAATGTCAGCGTGATACTGTTTACTGGCGTCTGTTTATTTAGATCTTCCATGAAATCACCTCTTAATTATCAATCGGCTTTAGATTTTTGGGCCATTCCACCATTCCAAGTTGTCTGTTTATTTCCTTTGACTCTTTACGTGTCGCCCTCGGTATTGGCCATATCATTCCTTTGTAAATAGAATAAGTCATTCTGCACTTTTTGCATTCCGCATAGTCTATTATAGCCACTTTAGGGACCTTGCGGTCATTCCAGGGCTTGTATTTTCCAATAAACTTCCTGCAGTCCTTACAAACATTTTCTTCGAATTCCTTCAGGTCCACTATATACGAATTTTTCATTGAATCACTTCTTGCTGACTAATCCTCCGGCTTTGATCCATCAACCCCTGTCAGCTGGCGGATAAAGCCATATTTTTGTAAACTCAAAGTGCGGGCCTTTGATTATGATTTCTGTAAAGCCGTCCTTTCCCTGTTCCATGGAGCCGAGCTTCCTACGGTTCTTGTCATACAAATCTACAGACAAATTATTGTTTTTCTTTGCCAAGGCAACCCAATGCTTGAACAGCTCTCTAGTGGCTTCATTGCCTATCTTTTGCCATCTTTTTTTCATGTTTATCACTCTTAATCGTTTTCTTCTTCCAAGCAGCTATGACCAGAAGCTCTTTTTTCCCGAAGCTGTGCCCCCAGAGCACTTTAGCATCCTTTTTGACGCTGCGGCAAGAAGTTCACTGGTCCGCGCTATCACCGGTACTGTGATGGGTGTGGGAAGAAGTAGAGAAAAGTATATTCTACGAAATATATTTTCATTTTCGTATTTATAAAGCGGTTCGCTTATAAAAGATCCGCTGGTCACCGCTTCGCT
>DATDUC010000075.1:0-13469 GCA_035290545.1 archaeon
TGGTATATGAAAGACAAAATCAGGTAGTTTTTTGCCGGCGCTTTTCTGGCCACAGAGCAACTTGAAAACCACGGCAGAGAGCGAGTTCATCATCTGCAGCTTGCATGTCTTGTCCTCGTATAATATCTTTTTGTCGCCATAAACAAGCTCCCTTATACCAGTCGTAGACCTTATGACGCAAGATTCAGCACCTTCAAAGAGCAGCATATACGCAGCCTGAAGCTCTTTCAGCCATTCGCTATCAGAGGACGCTATCGAAGCTCCATATCTGCTTGTAGTTTCTAACGTCGATGAAGAGCCCTCTGCTGCATATGCTCCAATCAATTTGCACAAAGCATCAAATTCGCACGATCCAATATCTATGAAACGCTTTATCCTTATTGGGTCTTTCCTGTTTTCCCAGCCAAACCATACAAAGTTTTCATCGACATGGAATGCTGCTGTTTTCATCCGGCCTTTGTACTCATGGTGGTAAGTGTAATCTTTCAGCATCTCATACAAGTCGATTTTCTGCAACTGCTTCACTTGCGGTATTTTCTCTGCCCTTGCTATTTTCCTGTCGGCAAGTTGGCTGGGCTTTGTTTTCTCGAGCTGTCCGTTATTATCAGTCATCAGTGAATGGTCCTCGGTCACGATGGCCTCGCCGAATTTCTGCCCAACCCTGTATATTTTCTTGCTTGTTTTGTGACGTATAATCTCATTTATTAGCGACCACTCTGATGTTTTGTTTTCTGGGTTAACAGTAAGCGCCTTATACCCTGCAATAGGTATCCTTTCCTTGTCGTCTGGCGTTCTCACTGCGTGTTCTTTGTGCTGCTCGAAAAGTTCTTCTATATTTTTGACTTCTACCACGCCGTGAGGATTTAACAGCGTCACGAACCTGTCTTTTGTTATGCTGTCACCATAGACAACCTCTACATCAAAATTTTCCTCCACCAGCTTGCGCGTCTTTTCTATGTTTTTTCTTCCGTAGGCTGTTATAGTGTTGGCGACATCTATTGTGTACAGGCGCGCCCTTGTGTAACCAGTGTAGCCGTAGAAGCTGTTTGAAATATCCTTCAGGGCTAGTTGTTTAGCGTTGAGCATGCGCCTTTCCTCACCTTTCTTTGTTTTCATAAGTTTTTTGGCGCTGCCACGGGCCGCAAGCACACGGGCGAGTATATTAGGAAATATCCCTTCGTGAATTGATTGGTCTATAAAGTTCGCACCGGATGGTGACTGGTGGGAGTTTTCTTCTGTGTAGGTAAGTGTGTCAGGCGATATGTTATAGGTTCGCATGATAGATGGGTAAAGGCTTTTGAAATCAAGGACCAAGACACAACCTTCTGCTTGTAATCCTTTCTTAGGTTCAAGGACTATGGCACCCTTTAGGCCCTGCTTATCCCTTTCTCTCGTTCTTCTAACAAGCTCAGCTTTGGAAGGCACGAGTGGCATTACAAAGCCTTTTTTTCTGAACTCATGTAATATCATTGTTTCTATTCGTCTTGTCTGGCCGCCCATTACGTCCTGAAGCAACAGGCCAGAAACCTTTGAAAGTTCAAAAAACTTGTCAAGCATCCCACGGTCGAGCACAAGCCTTAGTGAAAGGGTTGCATCTTTACGACAATATTCAATGAACCTGGACAAATCTTCCCTTGTTCCGTTCCATAAACCAGCCATCTCACCATATTCAATATCATGCTTTTCATCGTTCAGGAGCAACCTCGCGACTGTGTTGAGGTCGTAACGCGGGAACTTTACCCATGGATCTCTTTTGAGGATCTGGTACGGGTCAACAACTATTCTGCCGGTTAGTACGTATTCCTGAGTCATTCCCAGTGTTCTCAAGAACGTTGTTTTATCCGCCCGCCCAAGATTCTGTGGAAGTTTGTTTTGTTTAAGCCGTTCTATTATGTAAGGGAAATCGAACATGTTTATGTTGTAACCAGTTATCACATCAGGATCGTAGTCGTTTATCACTTTAAGGAACTCTTCTAGCATCTCCTTTTCTGTTGAGAACCCCTGAACATTTTCTCCACTAGTTCTCTTCGCAACGAGCACAAGTGACTTTCGTCCACGATATTCATGGCTAAAGGCAAGTGAAATCATCACTATAATGTCCTTTTTGTCGTTGAGGGGCTTGCGCGGGTCTGATGGTACGCATTCAATGTCAAAGGCCATGTATTTTAGATCTGCGTTTTCGTCAAGTTCCAGTGGTTTGATGGACTCTGCACGGAAGGACATGGTTTTTGATACGATTGTATTGACCTTTTCTCCTTCGACCTCCAGCCACTGCATACCATATATGTTTCTGTCAACCATGAACCGGTATTTGAACAGTATGTCTGCCTCGTAGGCGTCTTCGACAAGCTTGTTATTGAGAAGCTGGTCCTTCAGCTTTGGCACATCCTGAGGGTTTGTAAGGGTTATTTTGTACAATGTAGTGGGATCCTTCTGGTAACTGACAGGCAGGAACCTTTTTACTTCCTCGATATTGATGGCGGTTATTCCATTGAGATTCTGGGGGTTATTACACTTTACATAGAAATAGGGTTGCATCTTGTCGTAGAGTACGCAGACGGCTCTTCCACTTGCATCCCGACCAAATAGCCTTAGTATGGGCTTGTTTCCGTTAAGAAAATAGTCTGCGTCGAGCAATTGGAATCTGATAATCATCTGACCACGATGTATTGTATCTAAGAACACATTAAATACTATAGCCTTTTTGAAGTTAATGTGTTCTGGATGCTATGTTCTAGAACATACCATGTAAATATATTATTTAACTTTTCCAGCCACCATCAAAGCATTGCGACGTTTCTAGGCAAGCAAAAAAGACCCCTGTTACGACAGCTTTTGGCCATATCCGGACGACATTTAGCGCGTGTGATTGCGTTACTAGACAAAACAAAATTTTATATAGGGTAAAAAATAATTTACTACCTATGACAAACCGGCATATTAAGGTCATAAACGGCAGAAAATATTACTACGAGTCGATTAGACAGGGAAAAAAAGTTACAAGCCGGTACATAGGTCCTGTTGACGAGAGAAAAAGGAAGAGCAAAAAACTAGCAGACGAGCAGTTGGTACAGCAAACGGCGCCTGACGGCGATGAAAATTATATTGGCTAATTCTGGGTATTATAAGGCACGATTTGACAGCGCTACTTTTACCAGTTTTTCTCAGGCTCTAAAAATTTGTACGTAAAAAGGAGAAATCCGCATTTCCTATACAGTAATTTTATTTTTTCATTGTAACATAGCCAGCGAAAATAACAAAAATACTAACGAGAGATTTTAGCATTACATATATCCATGCCATAGACGTTGCCAGCGGGCTTTCCGTAAGCACAAACATCGTAGCCGCGGATTCCATTAACATTACTATACCAATCAGAAATAGCGCGATTGGAAGCAGATGATCAACATGATGTTTTCTATGATCCACATTAACACCTTATTTTTCCTTTAACTCTGTTATTGCCCTGGCCAGATCATTATTAAGTTCCTCGAGCTTTTTTACGACCGTGTTTCTGTCTTTTCCTGTTTTGTCCATTACTAGTTTTACATCATCCTCATTTACAGTGAAGCTTTCAGATACTTCTCCACTTATTTGATATACCTCGCGGCCCATCATATCAGCCAGCATTATCTCCGGCTTGGAAATTATTATGTTCTTGTCTTTCGTTTTTATTATAACTAATTCTGCTGGTATTTCCTGAACTTTCATGTTCAGTTTTTTCATCATCTGCTCAATCATCTTTGGGTTAGGCTTTCCTAACATAGATTCACCTTGTAAGATATTGGGAACGCCGATTTAAAAGCTTACAAACTGCGTTATATTTTAACTTTAGTAACGCAGTTTACTATATGCTGGAAATTTTATTATTTGCAGTATTGGGAATTATAGTTGGTGTATTTTTCGGCCTGATACCAGGATTGCACCCAAATCTCATAATACTTTTTGTTCCACTTCTCTCGCAGCTTAATCTCCAGCCCGCTGTCTTGATCGCTTTTGTCGTTTCCCTTGGAATATCAAACACATTTCTGGATTTCATACCATCCATGCTCTTTGGGGCGCCGGACTCTGACAAATCATTGGCTGTTTTACCAGCACATAAAATGCTTATGCGAGGCAATGGTTACGATGCAATAAAATTAGCCGTTGTCGGCGGCATCGGTTCTGTTATATTCATTTTGCTTACCCTACCGCTAATTATTCTAATAATACCACGCATTTTCCAAGTATCACAACCATTTACTTATGCACTTCTCATCTTCATCGTTTTCATAATGGTGTTTTCTGAAACAGGCAAGAAGAAACTCATATCTTTCTTCTGTTTCATACTGGCCGGTGCTATTGGCATATTTTCATCACAACTTCCCATAGACAGAACACTTATTCTGTTCCCCATGCTCTCTGGCATGTTCGGGATTAGCGTTATGCTATTCAGTGCAAACCAGAAAATCAAAATACCAAAAAGAACAAAAGAAATTCACGTTACAGGACGCCAGACAAGACGTTCTATAATATTCGGCAGCATAGGAGGAATTATTTCAGGATTACTGCCAGGTGTGGGTTCAAGCGAGATTGCGTCGCTTGCAAGCGTTGATAAGAATGAGAAGTCCTTTATCCTCACGATAGGAGCTATAACTATTTCCAACGCAATTTTATCTATACTTTCGCTATGGCTCATACAAAGATCGAGAAGCGGCGTTGCTGTTGTCCTAGAACAACTAGTACAAATAGGATTTAACGAGTTTATTCTTGTGGTGGCTGTAGCGCTGCTGGTTGCGGGCTTATCGGCAATCATAACTCTCAAGATGGCAAAGAGGACGCTGTCAAGTATGGAGAAAGTAAATTACGCCAATATAAGTAAAATTGTAATTCTGTTAATTATTCTCATGACATTATTTTTCACGGGCATATATGGCATGCTTCTTCTAGTAACATGCACAGCACTAGGGATTTTTGCAAACATGGCAGGAATAAGGCGAGGAATTCTCATGGGCGTGCTGATACTGCCGACAATTATCTTTTATCTGCCTTTCTAATTATTCCTTTACCATTCTCTTGATTATAACACCATAGGCAGGACGCGCTATCAAGACACCAACTAGTACACCGATGATTGTTGTTATAGCAAAGCCTCTAAGCAAACCGAAGCCAATAGCCATCAAAGGAATCATGGCGGCTATTATCGTGCCAGCAGAACCAAATATTACGAAGAACGCCCTGCCAATTTTTTCTTTCAAAGTCTGTGTTTTTACTTCTCCGCGCAGAGCTTGGTCTATTATCATTATCTGGCTGTCTATCCCAGTGCCAACAGAGGCTATTATTCCTGCTATTGCTGGAAGATCTATGGTCCATCCTATTACGGTTGCAATGCCAAGAATTATCAAGACTTCGCTTAGGGATATTGCCAGCATTGGAAGCACAATTTTCACTTTTCTGTAACGTATACTTACAACAATTACTATGCCTAGAATAGCTGCCAGGCCTGCAAGCATAGCATTCTTCAGAAAACCTGGCCCTAGGTTGGGTGATATTGTTTCAAGTTGGACTATTGTAACAGAAGTTGGCAGGGCGCCTGACCTTAGTATGGACTGCAATCTGGAGCGCTCTTTTGTTGCCAATTCCATTGTGTCAGCAACGCCGCTTATAGATATTTCTGTCTCGGCTTTGCCTTTGAGCCCAGATGATATGCTTAATGAATCAACAAGATTATTATCAAGATACAATACAATTGGATTATTAAGGTAACCTGTTCCCGGAACAATCTCAAGATTATTTGTTACCCACGCGAATTTTTGCGCTCCAGATGGACCTATCTGTACAGCAAAGGACCACTGGAAGCCCTCTTCCAGACGTTCTACACGGGACCTTTGCGGATCAAAGAAGACAGTTTTTATGTCCTCACTTCCAAAAACAGTAGCAGTCATGTTGAGCTTGTTTTGTGTTATGCCGACGAGTAAAAATGAAATTCCATCAAGTTCTAGTGTATCGCCTTCTCTAAACTGTTTATTATCTATTGTCAATACATTGCTATTCACGGAAAAATCATAATTTTTGCTAAGACGTATTACACCCGTACCGCTTGTCATCTTTGGATTAATAGTTATCTTTGCTTCAAATTTACCTTGGTTTTCTAGCAGGTTTCTTAACTCCTCTTTGCTTCCTCCTGCAATACTTATTTCTACAAAACCCTTCCCTTCGTGATATATAGGTCTGAACACAGATTCGCGCAGACCATAAATATTTATTCTGGTTTGAAGCGTTGATACTATCTGATCGATTGTTGCATTGTCTGTTGTATTCGGTTCCAGGACAGCGCGCACCCCACCTTTTATATCAAGGCCAAATTTCAGATTCGTTGTTTGCACAGCGTCGGTTTCAAGACCAAGCGTGCCGTTCACAAATTCAAATTTACTGCCTTTGTTTGTTTCAATTTTTATCGTTCCTATGTAACTTTTCTCCATTATGGCACTTGTTACGTCAACGTCATTTATTTTGTATATTATTTCGCCTACTGCTATGTCCCTGATTGTAGAATTTTTACCTACGGCTGTGACGGAAAGACCTGCTGGATGCAGGTTTACTCCTATCAACAGCACGGACAAGATAATGAAGAATGCCCATATTAGCATCCTTGGAGATTTTAGTAGGTCTCTCGGAACAAGCAACAAAAAAGACACTACAATGAAAGGTGCGATGACTAAGGAGCTAAAGTAGATTGCTACGGCGCCTACAATTATTAGCAGTACTATCCACAATAAAAACTTTTGGAAGTATTTCATACTATACCACGCTTTCTATTTCTTCTTTCTAACCATGCTCTTAGGATTCCGACATTTGCCATCCACGTTGCAGGCAAGTCTACGATTAGTCCTATTATCAGCACAAAAGCAATCTCCTCTATTATTATTGAGCCGGACACGAAATACATTGCAAAAAGCGCGACAAGTGTTGTAGCCGTAAATGTTAATCCGGTTTTCATAGCTCTTTTGACGCCGTCACGTATTTCATGATGGCCGCCCCTAAGAAGCTCACTTGTTAAAAGAAGGTCAGTATCGACAGAGTAACCTATCAGTGTAATCAAAGCAGCCAGTACAGGCATGGAGAGTGAGACCCCTATAAAACTCAACACGGCTACGGTTACTATTATGTCCGTTGCTGCAGCCAGAACAACTATTGATGAAGGCACAGGCGATCTGAAAAGAACGAACACAACTATTCCCATAAACACGAAAGCTAGTACAAGAGCCAGCTGAGCTTGCTGGAAAAATATTGCACCTATGGATGGCCCTATCTCAATTACCGTAGGCGGTCCGTTTGTTGTGACAGATTTAGAAACGATATCTATAACTTCTTTTTCATCTTTGTCTAGAGGCATCTCTATTATAAGATTTTTAACAACTCCGCTTGTAAGATGTATTGTAGCATATGGAAGCTGAGATTTTAGTCCCTCAATATCAGCTGAAGTTACTTCAAATGTAAGAGACTTTCCACCCATCAGCTCTATATCCCTTTTCATAAAAGAGCCCGTTGTTTGCATGTTGTACGCGATAACACCAATGGACAAAATAAGAAGAATTATTGGTATCCAAAGCCAGATTTTCCAGTGTTTTTCAAATTTTTCATAGAGCATTTTTACGACCTTTCTGGGACTTATAAATTTTGGTGTTTTATTTTATCCGGCGATAGAGTGTACGATGTCATAATAGTTGGTGGTGGCGTTACAGGTGCTTACCTTGCAAGCAAACTCAACGGACTTAATGTATTGCTCATAGAAAAGAATAAAAAAGTGACTTTGAAGGACAGCGGTATAGTGTCTAAGGATTTTTTCAATCTTTTTGATAAATCTCTTACGAAGCACGAAATACGTGAGATGGAGATTTTTTCGCCTTCCGGATATTCCTTTACCCTTAGAAGTGAAGACCCATTCGCCTACATAATAAAGAGAACAGAATTCTCCAGAGATCTTAGAGTATCTGCCAAAGGAAATGCTACAATTGTCTATGAAAACACTATTGGCGTTACTTATGATAAGGATTTTGTCACAGTACACACAACAGGCGGGTCTTACCAGGGCAAACTTGTTGTTGGCGCAGATGGAGCGAATTCTATTGTAAGGAAATACGCAAAAATACCAAAACCTTTCCTAGCTTTAGGTATAATGGTAAAAACAAGGAGAAGCATGGAGGGGAAGGTGAATGTATTTTTTAACAAGTACTACTCACCTAATTTCTTCTCCTGGATAATACCGCAGAACAATGAATATGGAACAATATCAGACGTCAGGCCTAAAGAATATCTTGATTATTTCAAAAAACATTATTATCTTCCCGATGGCTATGTTTCTGCTAATCTGATACCGACAGGCTATGTCAGGAGTTATGCCAACAGGACAATTCTGGTTGGTGATGCGTGCGGTCAGAATAAGCCGCTTACAGGCGGTGGTATAGTATTTGGATTGAAAGCGGCAATCTATGCGGCAACTACAATAAGTGACACATTTGACAGGGAACGTTTTGATGCTACCCACCTAAAGCAGTATGAATCTATGTGGAAAAGGGATTTTGCTTGGGAGATTGACAAACAGTTTTTGGTACGAATGTTGTACAGGCGGCTTACCAATAAACAAATAGACAAAATATTTCTTCAGCTTGGGCCATCGATTGAAAAACTCAATAATTTTGACTATGACAAGTTCAGCAAAACTTGGATAAAGATGCCCAAGATTGCTATGCTTAAAACAGCGTTCATGATTGCTAGTGGTATGCTGTGAGTAATGGTGGAGCGATTGGACGAGCAGATTTCCCGTAATTTAAATCAGAAAAAAGAACACGGACCAGACTTTTTCTTTACATATTTAGAAAATATTTTTTATATCAAACTTTTTACTTAGGTAAAAGAATGACAAACCGCCGAGAAGATTCACAAACCATATTGTCATGAATCTGAACATTATTGTAGCTGCTATAGCTATACTACTTTCGACACCATTTAGTCCTAGAAGGAAAGTCATTACAACTTCTGTTGTTCCCAAGCCGCCAGGCAACGTTGAGGCGATCCCTATAACCACAGATAACGCAACTATGCCTGCAAGTATGAGTGGGTTTAGAGTAACTCCAAATGCCGCCAGCGCAAAGTAAAGTATGACGCCCTCAAGGAACCATGTTATGAGAGCTATGGTAAAACACTTCACTATCCTCATTTTCTTGATTCGTACCTTGTAGAAAAGATCCATGAAGTTCTCAGGGAGTCTTTTTAGTAGCGGCAACTTTTTGACAAATTTGAATATTTTCATTCCAAATCTTTTGCTGTACAATACCAAAAAAGAAACAGCTATTATCCCACCAAAAATAACCATGCTTGCAGCACCGGCGAAGAAAAAATTGGATGTCACTGAAAGACTGCTTATTGCTATAAGAGAGAATATTAACAGAGAAAAAACGTCTGATAGCCTTTCCCATATAATTGAAGTAAGCGATGAAGATATTGGTATGCCTTTGCTTATTTTAAGTAGCACGGCTTTTGCAGGTTCGGCGGCCTTACCAGGAGTAAAGTTGCTTAGCGTATAACCAAGCATCTGCACAGGAAACAATTCTAAGAAACTTATACCATCTAACAATACTTTCCATTTTAGAGCGCCTAGAAGCATTGTCAGAAACGCCACACCAAATCCAATGATTATTAGCGAATAGTTGCTTTTAATTATCAGGCTAACCAGAACAACAGGATTTGCGTATAATACTATTCCTATCAGTATCAGTACGCTGATTCCAAGCATAAGAATTTTGAAGCGTTTCATGTCAAATCAAAAATAGTTTTTAAACCTTTTAATCTCATTAGATTGTTCATGCCTATAGAAGCATTTTCGAATTTATTCAAAGACAAGGATTTCCGCAAAATCGTCATAATCTTTGCTATTTGCAAGATATTTGTCATAGTTATTGCTGTAGGGAACCAGTTTTTTGTTCCTTCTGAAATAACACATACAGAAAAAGTGACAGATAACATATTTCTTAATCCATTTGCCCAGTACGACGCTACAGCTTACTTGTACATAGCAGAAAACGGATACACGGCAGACTTCGGCGGCTATCACGCTGCGAATTATCACTGGTATCCACTCTATCCGCTGATGATACGAGCACTTTGGTTTGTTGGCTATCCACTATCCGCTTTTCTCATAGCAAACATTGCTTCATTCTTCGCAATAATGATGCTTTGGATTCTGGTAAGGGATGAAATCGGAAAAAGATCAGCATCAAAGACCGTAATTTATATGCTTCTGTTTCCAACAGCATTCTATTTCACCACAATGTACACTGAATCCCTTTTCTTATTTTTGTCAGTCTCAATGTTTTACTTCGCTAAAAAACAAAACTGGCTCGCTGTTGGCATATTTGGTTTTCTTGTGTCCTTGTCAAGAATGCAAGGAGCCTTGCTTTTCATACCAATTGCTTACATGTACATGAGAACTGTAGATTTCAAACTAAGTAAAATAAACAGAAAGGTTCTGTACCTTCTTGGAATACCTGTTGGCTTAGCGACGTTTATGTTTTATGAGTACCTCATTACAGGAGACCCTTTGATACAGCTAAAATCTGCTGTACTTTTTGGCAAGCAGCTCAGCCTTCCATGGACAGGCTTTGAGTTTTCACTACGTGCCATATTCATGGACACGACATTGATAAATGTCGCGTATCACGTCTATACTTTGCTGATAACGGTAGCTTTCATAGTACTTGCCTATATTTCTTACAAAAAACTCAAGCATGAATATACCATCTACTATGTGCTCAGCTTGTTGATCATAATAGTATCATCAAATCTTTTCGGAGCTACACGATATTTCCTTATGGCATTCCCGGCTTTCATGGCACTTTCCCTTATCGATGATAAAAATAAATTTATAAAATACGGTATAATTGTGGTCTATGTGCTATTTGTGCTTCTTATGGCAGGATCTATAGTTTTGCATGTGACAGAGAGAATAAGCACACCAATACTTTACACACCGATGTTTTAAGAAAAACGCTTCTTGAAAAGGAATTTTATATTTTCCCAGCCGACTTTCCAACTTCTGACCTTTGACTCACCCCGCCTTTTTCTGTATATAATAGGCACCTCAACGAAACGCCCGTTTCTTGCAGCTTCTATTTTTATTTCACCAGAGAATGGCCAGCTGTTGTTGGTAAGATTCATCTTCTTCAACAAACTTTTTCGGAAAGCCCACATGCCCGATTGAGAGTCTTTGAAGTTTTTTAAAAATAGGACATTGGCACATGTTGTAATGGACCAGTTGCCAAACCGGTGCGTGATACTCATACCTTCCGAGCGTTGTCTTAATCCACTTACAAAATCCGCATCTTTGAGTTTATCTACAAGTTTCATCATGCTTTCTACTGGGTATGTTGAATCTGCGTCCAGCGTCACAATGGTGTCACCTTTAACATGCCTGAAACCTGTTTTGTAAGCCCTACCGTAGCCTCTTCTGGGTTCATTTACTACGCGTGCTCCAAGCGAGATTGCTATCTTCTTTGTATTATCTGTAGAATTTGTGTCCACAACTATTATTTCATGTTTTACACCTTTCAGATGCTTGTGTATGTTGCGTATTGTGCTGCCTATTGACTTTTCCTCGTTTATTGTGGGTATGATTATTGACAAAATCATACAAAACCTATGGGAAAATAGCTTAAATAAGATTCTTCAGATGGTATTTTTATGTCAAAGTTTTTCGTGAAGTTCTTCAGGGTAATACGAAACAAAAAAGTAATGAAGTATGTGCCAAATGGTACAGATGTCTTAGATGTAGGTTGTGGGGATGATTTTTACCTTCTTAGCAGCCTTCGGAGAAAAATAAAGAACGGTACTGGTGTTGACATAGCTGTCAAAAACACGAAAATCGGAAATATAACAATTAAAAAAATACGTATAGGGCAGAGGCTTCCCTTCAGGGACGCGTCTTTTAACGTAGTCACAATGATAGCTTTTGTAGAACATCTTGACAATCCAGAGAAAGTGCTTGTAGACTGCAGACGAGTTCTAAGGAAAGATGGCATAGTAATTATAACTACTCCAATGGCACGGGCAAAACCTTTCTGGGAACTCCTAGTTAAACTTGGCCGCACCGAGGAAAAGACCATAGAGGACCATAAACAGTATTTCTCACAAGAGAAGATAGAGAAACTGTTTAAAAAAACCGGTTTTGATGTAATTGTTTCTAGGAAATTTGAGCTTGGGATGAATTACATCGCCGTAGGAAGGAAAAATTCAAGAAGCTTTTAAAGCTTCAACTAGAATTAGCACTAAATACATATAGAAGAGATTTTGATGAGTTATGAGACAGTTGGCGTGCTTGCCACACTTTTTTTGGTGTGTATTGGTATTTGGCTAGCCTCACTTATATGGTCTATTTCTGATGTAATAAAAACCAAGCGACCAAAGAAATGGATTCCAATATCTATAGTTCTTCCGATACTTGGTGCTTTTATTTATTATCTATACGTACATGGTGACGAGAAGAGCAAAACAAAGAAAATAATTAACTTAGCAAAAAACAGATGGGTTGTAATCGCTATAATACTGATGATGACGCTAAGCATGTATGTTCGTCTCATAGACTACAGATGGCCTTATTTGCGTAACATAGACTCATATGTGTTTTACAGATGGATGGACGAGACTGTCCAAAATAACGGCATACTGCCTATTCATGATATTTACCAGCTAGCTCCAGACGGGTTTTACAGACCACCTGAGTGGATTTATCCTTATTTTTACTTGGGTTCTTACAGCTACATGCTTGTTAACAGCATAAATCCGATGCAACTCTGGGAATTCCTCATATATTTCCCACCGTTTCTTGCTACACTAGCTATCATACCGCTTTACTTTATCGGAAAGATACTCTATGACAGAAAAGCTGGTATTCTTGCCGCTTTTTTCTACATATTTGAAGTAAGCAATATCTCACACACTGTTGGTGGAGATCCTGATACAGATGCTATTGTTATTTTAGTTTCAATGATAACCATAGCTATACTGCTACTAACTTACAAACATGCAAGTTCGGCAAAATCATTTGACAAAAAACTTATACTCTATACGGTTCTAAGCAGCGTAATATTATGGATATGGTATTCTACTTGGGCTGGTTACTGGTACGTAACATGGCTGTTCATAGGATTTGTTGTATTGAAACTACTTTTCACAACCATGAAGAGGAGAAACATAAAACTAGCTTGGCATGATACCAAGTATATTTTAATGAGTTTCATTATTTACATGTTACTATCTTTTGCGTTAACCATACCGTCTTATGGAGACACAAAAATTACAAGCGCATTGGTAGGACCTATCGGTTTCCAGTCAATAAAGGGCGAGGACAGTCAATTCCCGAATGTTTATGTATCTGTTGCGGAGCTTCAGACATCCGGAGGGCCTAAGGAGATAATAGAAAGGACAAGCCCACT
>DATDUC010000076.1:0-4217 GCA_035290545.1 archaeon
ATCTTACCTATTTCTCCAGGTAATACAGGTAATGCCATTCTGGCAAATACCAGATATCTATGCCGAGGTATAGTGAATCACAAATCTTTAACCCCTTCTTTGTAAAGATACTTTCCCATTTTTCTGGGGTTTTGTGATTGAGTGGACATGGGACCTTATGCAGTAATCTATTCCAATACCAGTCAATCAAATAAGACCAGTATTTACCAAAGGCGCTGAAAAAGACAGATTCAATGACTACGATATTTTTTTTACTCACCCTGATAGCTTCATCCAAAACATCCATTGGATCTTCACAATGATGCAACACAACACTTAAAAGTACCTTATCGAAGGTGCTGTCCGGAAAAGGAAGCCTCTTGCCATCATATTTAATTAACCTCATATCAGTAAGGTTGTAATCTACTACATCTACTATCATGACATCGGCTTGTAATCTATCCCTTATTCTTTTTGCTACAAGACCGTCGCCTGCACCAACGTCTAGTACCTTTTCTCCTTGGTTGATATATTTCTTTACTTCTGAGAAGATTACTTCGGCCCTTCTGTAGTATATTTTATTCAGAATATTTCTTAACAAGTTATTGTTGACTATAGAATTAACCCCATAGTGCCTCACGCAACCCTTCAAGTAAAAACTTTTGTACAAAGATGAAAGCTATCAATATAGGGAACGTGGTTATTACACCTGCTGCCATCAACATACCCCAATCCGTCACTGAGGATTCATAGATATTCTGTATGCCGACAGGTATTGTCATCCTACTATCAGAACTTATAAGAATCCGTGCGAAGATATAATCGTTCCAGCTAAGTATAAATACAAAAGTTGATGTTGCTATTATACCGGGCAACGAGCTGGGTAAGAATACCAAAAATAGCCTCTGCAAGAAATTAGCACCGTCCAGCATGGCAGCCTCTTCAAAATCTTCCGGTATCTCCTTAAAGAACGAGAGCAAAAGCCAGAGGGCAAACGGAAAGCAAAAAGCTGCATGCGCAATAATTAATCCTATACGGGTGTCTGTCATACCAACGTAACTGAAAAGTATATAGAGTGGTATGGCGATCATAATCGGCGCCCACATGTAACTGTAAAGTGTCAGGCTGGCAAATTTCTCTCTCTTGAACCAGAGATATTTAGTCAAGCTATACGCACCCATGATTGCGACAATATTGGTTGTTACTACGACCACGATAGAGACGAAGAAACTATTTGCCAAGTATATGAGAAAGTCAGTTTCACGGAAAAGGTTGACATAGTTAGAAAGGGTGATGTCCTTTGGGATAGAGGATGGTGGGTAACTGAGGATTTCGTACGAAGGCTTGAAGCTTGTAACAAGCATCCATACAAGCGGCAAGACTATCAAAGAGGCAACAAATATTGACCCAAAATACAGAAGGCAAACAATTAAGATTCTTTTTGCTTTGGTATTACGCATGTCTTAATAGCCTCAGTGATATAACCGCCACAATGACAAGTATTAGGAACATAATGACGGATATTGCAGTACCCATGCCCAGTTCCAGATATTCAAAGGTCTTGCGGTATGCGTAAACAGGAAGCGTTTCACCGTATCTAAGTATGCCACCCGAACCAGCAAGTAACCATACGACATCGAACTTTGTGAACATCCATAAACTTCGCAGGAGGACTATAACTATCAGGATGTACTTTATTTGCGGCAGGGTTATTCGTGTAAAACGTTGAAACGCTGATGCTCCATCTACCATAGCAGCCTCGTAGAGTTCTTTTGGGATTGTCTCGAGTTTGACTAAGAGCGTAAAGAAAACAAAAGGTGTAAACTGCCATACGCTTACGAATATCAACACTAACAGTATATACTTTTCGCTTAGCCAGACCACCGGGCTATGGATTATATTACATGAAGTCAGCAAATAATTTACATAACCATGCGAGGCGTCTAGGAGCCATTTCCAGAGTATAACCACTATAATGGTCGGAATCATATATGGAAAGAAGAACAAAGCCATGAAGAAGCTTCTGCCCTTAAACCTCTGGGCTAGTAAAAGGGCAGCCCCGAGACCTAAGCCAAGCTGTAATGCTATGGAGCCAAAGGCGTAGATGAAACCGTTTATAAGGGCGTTCAGGAACTCACGGTCCCTTGTGATAAGGTACAAGTAATTGTCGATGCCAACAAACTTTGCCTGCGGGACGAACATATGCTTCTCAAAGAAACTCAGGAAAAAGTTGTAGCCCACAGGGAACAAAATCATCCCCAAGAGAATAATTATTGCCGGAACTACCAGCCCAATTGCAAGGGCAAGTTCTCTCCTAGATTTTGCACTTATTGCCACTTTTTATATCCAATCCTTTCTATATATTCCTCGGCTCTCTTTTGCGCTCTAGAAGCTGTCTCTTCTGGCGACTTACCACCGGTAGTTACATCCATTACAGCGTCGCTGATTATCCTAGTCTTTTGGAATTCGAAGAGAAACGGTATAAACTTATCGTCATCTTCCACCAAAAAGATTGGTCGTACACGGCCATCAGCAATAGCACTCAGTGCTTGGTTATACCAACTACCCCATTTTGCTAAGAAAGGTTCTTTTGAATACGCTTGCGCTAGAGACCTCCTTATAGGAATGAGATGCAGGGGAACCGTTTGGCAAAAGGCCAAATAGTTATCTGGCCTGTAGAAATACTTCAGGAATTCCTTAGCCAGTTCTATGTTTTTTGAATCTTTAAAAATTACCCAGTTCTCGCAGTCAATTGTTGCAAAGCTCTTTGTACCGGAGGGTCCAACAGGTTGAATCATTACTGCGAAATGTTCGGGGCCACTTATTTCTTCAGGTACATCTTTCTCTATCTGTTTTGCGGCGCGGCCATAAGCCACAGGAACTGTAGCACAAAGGCCAGAAGCGAAATACCTGAACTGTTCTTGATAAGATATGTTAACCCAGCCAGGAGGTGCATACTTTGACACTTCTTGGAAGAATCTGAGAACCTCAATAAATGACCTTTCGGTAAATGTTGGTCGCCAGTTCTCATCAAAAAGACGACCACCATTACAGACTAGTAGTTCTGCAAATAGTTGGTCTATGAAAAAGAGGTCGCCGCCTGGGAGGATAGTTCCATTTTTATTTCCCTCTTGAATTTCTCGGATAAAAGTTACATATTCCTCCCAATTATGTGGCTCATCCAACCCCTTTTCTCTAGCCCAGTCAGCTCTGTAAGCAAAATAGGTAGTACCCATCGCATAGGCGATGCCATAATAATGGCCGTCAAATAACAATAAGTCTCTGACAACTTCATAGATATCATTTTCTCCGATGTCCTGAATAACCTCATCAATAGGGGCAAGAAGTCCTTTTTCATAAAGTGAAGCAGCCATAAAAGGTTGTATGTGGGCTATGTCTGGAGGGTTGCCGGATGCGATTGCAATAGACAATTTTGTCGCGAGGTCACCCCAAGGAATCGCTTCAATTTCTATTTTTACATCTTTGTGGGAGTTCTGGAAATCTTTACATATCTCCTTTAATACTTTCTTGGCCCCTGAATCGACTTCGGTGTGCCATATCTTTAACTCAGTCTTTTTCTTAAATAAAGAGAAGCCATAAGATTCTTGAGGCAATAAAATTATAACAGCTATTATTATGGCGAATACGCCTTCCCTAAAGATATTAGTTTTCATGTTGTGAGTTCTCCGTGTAAAAGTACTACTTTTTAGAAACAGTATACCTGCTATGACACCTATCAAATACTGTGCCATCTTTCTATGACTATCTTAAGTATTGACTTTACGACACTTAAGGTTTTTGTGGCTCACTTATGAGGGAAGTACTTTCATAAAATGTTAAAACTCGTAGAGGAATGTTTAAACATTGTGTTTGACAAATGTTCAAAACCATCTATATTTCAGAGTAGTTCGTTTATAATTTGTACGCTTGTACTTTTGCACTTTTTAGGAGGAATCACATGGTAACTATTCGCTTTGGAGAAAAGGATGTCGCTCGCCTAAATGAGGGCTTGGCCCTAATGGTGACTTCTGGACTAGCTGCCCCTACATCTGTGCGTTTCTCACCTTGACAAACCTGTTCAATTCTATAGAATGTAAAATCTCTTGCAGTGAGCCCCCATTCGTTTAGTTTGTGGAGAATCCGGTTTGGAAGCAACTACAAAAAAACTCAACACCCGGAAGTCAGAAAAGGCCTTTAAAGAGGCCCAAAAACACATACCCGGAGGGGTCAATAGCCCC
>DATDUC010000077.1:0-3256 GCA_035290545.1 archaeon
AAGAGATGATAGAAAAAAGCGGCCAGATGGGAGTTCCGGTAATAGAGATAAACGGACAGATAATCGTCGGCTTCAACAAACCTGCCATAGAAAAGGCACTCAAAGAGTAATATTATGCCAGAATTAAAATGCGGCAACTGTAAAAGAGAACTGAGCGAAACATTTATTTACACCGAAGCCGGGACAGAAATTTACTGCTCAGTTGGCTGCGGCTATCAGGTGTATCAGGGAGCATATAGATATACTCCTATGCCGAATTTTGTGAAAATAACGCGTGAACAAGCGATGGAATTCATAAAAAATCTTACGACAAAGTAGTTTCTAAGTACAAATAAGAATAAATCCCAGCGTGTACAATACTTGAATAATATATTTCCTTTCTATCAAGAGGTGAAAAAAATGGCAGTAAAGAAAAAGAAAAAAACAGTGAAGAAAGATAGTAAAGCATCATGTTGTGGCTGCTGCAAATAATAGCAGCATTTTTTCTCTTTTTATTTTAATTTATAGTTTTCTGATATATTTCTCGTATGTCATTCAGCCAGCAGGACGCCAAGAAACTGAGAAGGCAGTTCAATGACACCTATCCTCTCAAAATAGGGCAGACAATAAATGTGGAGGGCAGATATCTTTCTTTCTATGGCATAAGCGCAACGCTGACCCAAGATTCCCTGCAGCTGTCAGTGCTGGGCTATCCGACGGCGCCGAAAGAAGATGCAATAAGGCTGCCGGCCAACATAGTTTACAGGGGCAGGAATGTGCATATCTTCACAAGTGAAATGAAAAAACCGGTGCATAATCCTGTTGCCGATTCAAGAAGAGCATTTCGCTAATTTTATCAGGTCACATGACAGGCAAACATACCAGTTCTCTTGTTCTTTTTATGAAAGACAGGTCATAATGCCTGGTCTGGTCTGTGAAGAAACGACAACTTGACAGGTCGGTGAGCCAGACTTCTTCTTTTCCCGGAATATATCGTGCATTCTGCGGCTTCATGTAATAAATATCGGCACCAAGTTCCAGCGCCCGCTTCATCTCCTGTTTATACAAGTCAAAGACACGCAAATATTCCCTATAATCCGGTGCGTCGTAATTCTCATGAGGCGGGCGCAGGTCAGCGATGACAACTCCGTGAACCCTTTCAATAACAAGGGAGGGAAAAGAATCTGACCGGTCTCCTATCTCGTAATAGGCAGCCAGTCTCGGAACATTTATTTTTCCGGAAAGCCTGAGATGGGCATCTGCCTGAAGTCTTGCCCTGAAGAAGCCTTCTTCAGAATTATCAAAGATTTTAGCAACATAAAAAGGCGATATGGCTACTACAAGCCCATGATGCTCGTCTCCCCTGTTAATGCTCTCCCATGAGTATTTGCGGGAAAACGGGAGCAGTGAAATAAGCTCGTCCTCAAGACTTTGCCACCACGACATAAAATCCTCTATCCGAGGTAACCATTTAAAAGCAACGCAGCTTTTAAACATTTGACGTACAAATAATATTATGAAAGGCGTGCTTATTGCAATAATAGCAATTGTGGTTGTTGTCGTTCTCGCACTTGTTCTTACGGGGACAAACAGCACAGAAAATGGCGTTGCCTGCACACAAGATGCGAAGCTCTGCGCTGACGGTTCTTATGTAGCAAGAGTTCCACCTACGTGTGAGTTTGCTTCATGTCCGGCAACGACAGATGGCCGCATTGCCTGTACGCCTGAACAAAGAAATGCCCAGGTATGTCCGGAAATCTACGGACCGGTCTGCGGCTGGTTTGACTCTAATATAATAATGTGTATAAAATATCCATGCGCTGCTGAATACGAAAATGGCTGCAGAGCATGCGCAGATAATAAAGTTGAATACTACACATCTGGCGCATGTCCTTCTGAAAATGCACAAATCGCAAACCCTGCATCAACCAATTGCATAGAAAAAGGCGGAATGCTTGAAATACTAGACAGCCCCGAAGGGCAGTATGGCATGTGCACATTGCCAAACGGCACAGTATGCGAAGAATGGGCGCTTTTCCGCGGCGAATGCTCTTAAAAACATTTCTGACATAACTTTTTAATGAAATATCTACCTCTAAAAAATACTAAGAGGTAAGTTGATAGCTATGGCACGTGAAAGACCTGATGCAAAAAATCTTTTGACAGAGGCCTATAAGAGTAAGCTACTGGAGCTCTATGAAGATGTTAGAAAAAGATTAGAGGAAAGACTAGGCGAATACAGCCTGTCTATTGGCACAAAATTAGCAGATGCTGCTGGCAGTGTAGTTTTTGATGCCTCGCGAGCCCAGCAACTTATGGACATGGTAGTTGGAATTGATAATGTTATAGATGTGGATGCAGCTGCCCTCAAATTCATTAACGATGTAGATTCTCTGGTTAAAGGCGTTTCAGCAGAGCCACAAACAACAAAGAAGGATAAAAAACGGCAAATCCTGCCAGGCTTTCAGGATATATATGATGCCCTTGATATGTTAGTGGATGAGCCGGGTTTCAAAGAAAACGGCATTAGTATTGGAGATGTAATGCAAGTTTTAGGCATGGCCCCAAAACTAGCTGGCCCCCTTGCAATGACTCTAAAGAGAAGAGGAGAAGAAATAAAACAGCATGGCTATGAATACAGAGAAGTAGAAAAACGTTGGTACCCTACAACGACTTTTGAAGAACAGCACGAAGCAAAACTGATACAACCAGAGCAACTGATTCAAAGACGCGTTGTTGCATTAACGCCAACAACAACTGAAACAGGAGTGAAATACACCTTTCCCGAAAATCTGCCAAGTACTGAAAAATTAGAGAGTTCTGGTATCTTAAACAAATTGTACAGGGAAGGTAAAGTTAAAGTTGATGATAATTTTACCTATGGAAATGACGGCTCTCTGAGAGGCAGGGCTGCATTAAAATATGTAAAGAAGGATGTAATAAGATTTATGCGAGGTGCAGGGTATCAAGGAAAACCTGAAATAAGAGTAGAATCTAATGGTTACACACTAAAACTCTTCAGTGATACTAGGAAAGAGTTTAGAAATATTGTAGACTCCAAAACAAAGGGCTGAATTGCATATGGAAAACGTTGTAAGAAATAGAATGTTTGATGACGCAGCCAGAGCACTAGCGCAAACGGGGGTCGTATATCCGAGCGATCTTCCTCTTTTTGGCGTGGACCAAAGAAGAGCAAGACTATACGTGAAATTTTATGCAGACCATAGCGGACTCCAGGCTGAGTATGATACTAAACGCGGGGAATGGCGGTACTTTG
>DATDUC010000078.1:0-3672 GCA_035290545.1 archaeon
ATAACCAAAACGGATATAAGCCACCCCAAAAGCAAGAATCAGAATAAAGCATTATAGGTTGTTACTGCCATTTTCCAATAAGTATGCAATCTAACCACTTCTCCCACGCAAGCAATACTGTAGAATCCTATGTCTGTTAACCTAGGATGTGAATCTTTCAATATGTCATATTCAACTGTATCTTCGACAAGACGTTTTAACTCAATAAATGAACCTGGTTTGAATGCAAGAGAAAATAATCTAAGATCCGGATTTTCCATAATTACTCTCACACATAATCATATTTAAAACATAGAAGAATCTATTTACTCTTAGCCATTCTGAGCCGGATGGACTGACGCTTTGCGTCTTTCTGCCTGCTGTGAAGATGTTATGGCTGTCGTGGTGTAACGGTAGCATGAGAGCCTGTGGAAGCCCCTTTTCTTTTCAAAAAGAAAAGGCCCTTGGGTTCAAAAGAAAACCCGAAGAACTATAGGTAGCTCTTCGTCGGGGTTCAAATCCCCGCGACAGCCCTTTGATTCTTATCTTCGTATAGTTTATCAACTAAACCAATTACAGCCTCGACACTATCAAGTCGTATAGGCTTTCTGGATAACTCTATAGCTTCCATAAGATAAGACTATGCACACCTTGCAGCTTCTTTCCCGTATTTATGCCCGAAAAGGCTGGCTGCATCAGCAGCACGAATTGCAGTCTTGGGACCATAGAATTGCATAGCTGCCCATATGCTTTCGTCGGAAACATCCAATTCCCTTAGATAAGCTGTGGGGCTCCTTCTGAAGAATCCAATCCTTTCACGTATTTCGATATCTACTAGTTCGTCAATGATTCTAGAAGTTGAAGGTGACATCTTCATCCAGTCCTCTTTATCACATGCCAGCCGAACTCTGTCTTGACCGGTTGCGATAGCTGGCCCTTTTCCAGCGCGAAAGCAGCTTTCTCGAATTCCCTTACCATCTGCCCGCGGCCGAATGCGCCAAGGCCGCCGCCCCTTTTCTTTGACGGGCACATTGAGTGCGTTTCTGCTATCTTTTCGAAACTAGCTCCGTGATGTATTTCCTCAAGCAGTTCCTTTGCCTCGTTCTCTGTCTTTACAAGAATATGGGAACATCTTATTTGGGATGGCATATAATTCTCCTGATGCATTTTTGACACAAATATTTAAAACCTGAATGCCACCCACAGAACAGCAAGTACCAGGAATATAATTGCCAGTATTGCTGTAAGCATTGTGATCGTACCGCCTGTGAGGAAAGACCAAAGTACTGTCAAAGAAAGGACTAGGCCTATGATAAATCGTATGTAACTTCCTGCAGACATTTTCCTCATTACCGGTTGTGTTTACTTAAAGGTTGAAAAAATGTCTGTTTATTATTCGGTTGTTTTGTCTGTTTTTGTTAAATTTCCGGTTGCATAAAGTAGAATTAAAAGGTTTGTGATTCATGTAATAAAATCTGATTTTAATGACAAAATTAAATCTCGTACGCCCTTTAGCTTTCATCGATTTAGAAACTACTGGTCTAAATACACAACAAGATCGTATTGTAGATATATGCGTAACAAAACTTTACCCAAATGGAAAAGAAGAATCATTGAGTTCTTTTATTAACCCAGCTATACCGATTCCTGTCGAATCTACAAATGTACATGGCATAACAAATGCAGACGTTGAAGGTAAACCAGTTTTTGGAGAATTTGCTTCACAATTATTTGATTTTATAGACGGATGTGACTTGGCTGGATTCGGAATACTAAAGTTTGATTTTGCTGTTCTTGAATCCGAATTCAAGAGAGTCGGAATATCTTTTTCAAAAGATGGCAGACAAGTACTCGATGTTCAAAATATTTATCACAAATTAGAACCTAGAGACTTAAGTGCCGCACACTTACGATACTGTGGCAAGGTTTTAGAAAATGCACATAGAGCACAGTCCGATGTTAAGGCAACTATGGATGTGCTCGAATCTCAATTGGAACACCATACTAATTTGCCACATGACATCTCAGGTCTGAATGAATTTTGCAACCCGAAAGACCCTACATGGATTGATGAGGACGGAAAATTCGCATGGTTTAAGGAAGATGCTATTGTAAATTTTGGAACTCATAAAGGCAAGACACTTCAATCTATATGTAAGGATAAACCTGACTACCTTCAATGGATTATAGGTAAAGATTTCTCACCGAAGGTAAAACAGATAGCTGAAGACGCCCTTCAAGGCAAATTCCCAATATGGCAAGCATAAAGTTAGGTCTTGTGAATTAATTATATATTTGGCTTGTTAATTGAGTATCCTTCATGCTTGCGTTTAATTTTATCACGTATGATTTCATGTTGAAGAACAAGATTTCTATCAATTTCTGACAAATCCATGTTTTCATACTTTATTTTATCTTTAAATTGCCAACCTAAAACTTACCAACCGAAAGCTTAACAAGCCTGTTAAATATGCGGTTTCAACCTATTTTTGAACACAACCTCATTACCCACAAAATCTTTAAATAAAATTCTGCAGATGGTAGCTATGTGATAAACATGGGTGGACGTCTTCACATCAGGAAAAAGGAAAACGTCTAGTCTAACTTGTCCATTTACTGTTTCTATAGACGATCGCGGAAGAATTTCTTTGCCTGCAGAGGTGCGCAGGACTTTAGGGTTGCAGAAAGGCGAAACTTTGCTGCTTTGTCTGATTACTTCTGAGAATGCAATTTTGCTAAAACGAGGTGATAAGAATGGATAAGAAATGGTTCTACAGGATACCTGAACCGGACAGGAAAAGGTACAAACCCAGCGAAGTTATTGTCGGGTACGACAGGCTGAACGCTGAATACATAACCTTGGACCAAGTGTTCCTTGCTGGAACAGACGGTTTAAAAGAGCCCAAAATAAAAGATAGATAGCGATGGATATGACTAAATTCCAGACACCACGTGGGACGCGGGATTTCCTGCCCGAGACAATGATAAAGAGGCAGAAGGTACTGGATACTTTGCGCAGCATATTCGAGAAATGGGGTTTCGATCCGCTGGAAACGCCTGCGTTCGAGGACTGGTCATTGCTTGCTGCAAAATCAGGCGGCGGGGATGCAATCCGCGACGAGATATATTATTTCCGGGACAAATCGAACAGGGAACTGGGTTTGCGCTTCGATCTGACAGTGCCGCTTGCCCGGGTCATTGCAAACAATCCAAATCTGCCGAAGCCATTCAAGCGATATCACATAGGCCGCGTGTGGCGGTATGACAGGCCCGGCACAGGCCGATATCGGGAGTTCTGGCAGGCAGATGTCGATATAATCGGTTCGGCAGGTCATCGTGCTGATGCAGAGGTGCTTGCAACTGCATGCGACGCGCTGGAACAGCTGGGCTTGATGGATTTCCGGATACGGCTGAGCAGCAGAAAGCTTGTCGAGAGTTTTCTCAGGAACATTGGCGTAAAAGATATTTCAGCTGTTTTCCGCTCGATAGACAAGCTGGAAAAAATAGGCGAGAATAATGTTGCAAAGGAACTCAAGGATAAAGGCCTGCAACAAGCCAATGTGGAAGAAATACTGGATTTCATAAAATTGAAAAACGTGAAAGACATAGAAGCTGCGGCGAAAGACAAGGAAGCAGTGAATGAAATAACAGACATTGTGAACATTCTTGGCGAATATGGGTATTCAAAATATG
>DATDUC010000079.1:0-3047 GCA_035290545.1 archaeon
TGTAGGGTTTGCACTAAATTTATTTATTCCCTGCAAAATTCTAATAGAGTTTTGCCTGTCTGCACCTTCATCTGGCAACTAGTAACTAGTAGCCTTCACTTTATTCAACTGTCCTGATGAGTCCAGTCACATTAGGCACAAAACCTGAAACGAAATGCTTATGCATTTCGTTTATCATGGACAAACGCCTGGACAGTCAATTGACTAATAGGTCAATATGACATGTTTTGACAAATTTCTCCAATGTACGCCATACATCAGAGTGCATAGAAATTATTGCCAAACCCCTATGCCCGTTGAGCACGAACCATCAGATTCATGCATAATAACATCGTTTAATATAACTGTTCAGCCTTTTAAACGTTTCGGGCTAGGACGAATCATTACTAAGAGAGTACGAGTAATATTTTCTTGACTCACATATACTTTTCTATAATAATTCTTTTACAAGGTTTTCTTTGCTCAGAAACCAAAGGTTTCTGGCAACTCAGAAAAGTTTTGCTCTTCTCGAGTTTTAAGAAAAGCTTAGTAGATGACCTTGAAGTCATTAAAAACAGGAGAGTAAGGTTGCCATTCAATGTCAACTCTTCTAACAGAGGCGCCATCAGGTCCAATTCTCATTGCTTCTATAAGAGTCTCTATCTGGTCCTTGTCGCCTTCAATAAGAGCCTCAACCCGTCCATCTGAAGTATTCTTGACAAATCCATTTAGGCCAAGAAGATCTGCATTCTTTTTTGTAAACGACCTAAAAGAAACATCTTGCACTTTTCCTAGAACAAATACCCTTGCTGCGTAGAGAGCCATAAAAATAAGATATCAGAAAACGTCTTAAGACTTAAGAAAACTCTATTGCTGGGCGGAGGGAACTGGTATTTTACTTATCGGACCTAAAACCACCATAGCATATTTGTCAGGTGTTATGAAGTTTTCAAATATATCTAAAACATCTCTTCTTGTAACAGATCCTATCCTGCTAATCATTTCTGCAGGATTGTAATATGCAGAAGGATAAAAATGACCCGTTACAATTCTACTAGCCAATTCGTCTGGGTCGTCTAGTGTATTTTCTAATTCAAGCATTAGTTTATCTCTTGCTCGTATTAAATCACGTGGTGAAACATCTTTTCTTACGGATTTTACAAGATCCAACGTTCTGTCAAATGCTTCATCGAATCGTCTTGGTTTTACACCAAGCTCCATGTGCAAAGAAGATGAAACGCCATGATCAGAAAATGTACATTTAGGCCTGTATGAAAATGCTTTTTCACATCTCAACTGATAAAAAGCACAATTATCAAGCACATAATCAGCAACCAAAACAGGCCCCACTTCAGCAGAACTAAGTGGCGTTCTCCATCCCACTCCAAAATTAACTCTCTTTGTATCGCGTTCCTCGCGAACAGCATAATGAGGCGTTTCAAGGGGGATACTAATATCAGGAGCATTTACAGGCTTTGACTCAAGTCTGCCAAACGTTTGACCAACCTGAAGTTGTACATATTCTTCATCGATAGGACCAACTACAACCATTGCCATATTATTCGGTACCCAAAATCTTTTGGTATATTCTAATGCCACACCTGGTTTTATGGCAAGATAATCATCTTCGGTTACTTTCTCTGATCTTTCCATTGGTGTGCCTCTGTGTATAGTGTCGATCATTTTGTCATAAAGCAAATCATCGGCACGGTCCACGGTTTCGTCTGTTTCATTACCCAGAGCATCTGGATCTCCATCATGTTTAGTTATCTGGGCTAAAAACTCTTCATAACTTCTTTCCGGGTTAGCAATCATTCTATAAAGCATATTGATCCCAATAGGAATGTACCTTGGGCCTGTATTTTCAATAATTATTTTTACAATATGCCTTGCTACTTCTGCATTAAGAGCCCCGTGGAGTCTTTCTACGATCTTCATATTGCGTGTGGTTACATTCTGGTGTTCTGATAAGTGTGATGTACCAATCGGATATCCGTCTTCATAAGCAGTTCCTGTTTTCGCAGCCAAATAGATCGCATTTTTCCTTTTTCTAGGCGTAACTTTGGTATAAAGCGTAAATCCATTTCTATAATCAGTTCTTCTCAGGTCGATATCTTGGTTTACTATCCTAGATTCCATTTTAAAACACAGAGTAAGAATGTAACAAAAGTGTTCTTAAAGTAATGCGAGGGGAGAGATTTGAACTCTCGTATCCATTCCTCGAAAGACGTGTAAAGCGCGTCAGTCTCTAAGGAACAAGGCCCTCAACCTTGCGTGATTGACCAGGCTACACGACCCTCGCTCTAGCTTAATAATGAGAAAAAGGTTTTTATAGAGATTCAAAGGTTTTCTTCATGAGCAGCGCGTCGCTTTCTATGTTAGGGCTTTCGCTTATTACAATACCACCTATACGAAACTCCTTCCATGTTTTGATTAGGTCCTTGTAATTCATATCAGATTCTTTCAGTGTAAGGTGATTCTTTTCTCCTTTGGGTCCATAGTTGATTCCTGACAAGTGTATATGCATATTTTCTAAAGCAAAACGTCCCAGGGTTTTTTCTATAGTTTCCAGTATATTTACAAACTCCGTCTTTGTATTATATTTTCCATTTGTTCTTGCATGTAGATGTGAAAAGTCGATGCATGGCAGAACACCATCTACTTCACCAATCTTTACCAACTCTTCTAGCGATCCAAACTGCGTTGCTTTTCCAGATATTTCAGGTCTTATCCATATTTTGTTGCCTTCATCACGAAGTGTTCTCGTTATAGCATCTAACTCTTTTTTTATTTTTTCGTAAACGCTGTCCGAAGGTTGTTCCATGTAATAGCCAGCATGAAAGCAAACAGACCAGCCACCACAAAGCCATGCTATTCTTGCAGCATTCAATATGCGCTGGACGCTAGCTTTTGCCTTGTCTAATGAGTTAAGGTTGATATAATACTGTCCATGGCAGGTAAGTTTAACATCATTCTTAGTCGCCACTTCGTGCACAAGCGGTGCCATATCCTTGCTTATGTTAACGCTGTGAACAAACTCGAGTTCCATTGCGTCCAGGCCAAGCTTC
>DATDUC010000080.1:0-4988 GCA_035290545.1 archaeon
GGAGTATTTCTATTTTTTCTGGATTAATTTTCAATATTCCTTCCATCTTTGCTTTCAGTGAAGAATTAACAGTTAATACACGATCGAACGGCATTTTACATGAGGCGACTTCAAAAGGTATGCCACCGAAGGATGCAACACTTTTGTACATTTGACGCCAGTCGGCTAGATATAGATCGTGTATGGTTGCTATTGACGGCTTTTTTCTCATAATAGCTGCTAGTGAACATGGTATTAATGATAGATGTCCCTCAGCATGAATTAAGTCGTAATTACTCTTCATCAGCTGACGGAAAAGATTGAGCATGTAACCAATGCAGAAGGCATAGTTTCTTTTTGGCGGGTTTGTTATTGTGCAATGACTCACCTGATTTATGTTAAGGTGCTTGAAATGATTTCTACTGGTAGATGTGAAAACCTCTACTTCTATACCGTATTTTGGCAGCCTTTTTGCCATTTCATAAACACGACGCTCGACCCCGTAAAGTGGATATAGAATTTCTGTACATAATGCAACTTTCATTTTAACCAATTTTTATTCTGCAGAACAAGCTTAATAAAGTTCAACACGCCACGTTTCATTTTCATGTTTGTACCAAATACGCCTTAAAACGGGTTAAAAGCGGTCATATATTTAAGAGCAACATTTAATAAATCTTCTGTTGATGCGATGAAAATAGTTTTTGTAGATCCAAAAGGTGTCTGGGAAGGACTGAATAATGGCATAGCATACATAGCCAGCAATATTCAGGCTGAAGAAATCAAAGTTGTCGACTTTGTCAACCGCTCTGGTAATGTGAAAAAAAGGCTTGATGTTGCAAAAGATGCGGATATTGTAGGAATATCAATTAAGTCCTTTACTCTTGACGAATCTATAATGGTTGCAAACATGGTCAGAAAGATAAACCCGACAGCTAAGATAATTGCCGGCGGACCGCATGTTATGGTCGACGGCGTAAATTTGCTAAAAGACAATCCTATATTTGATTTAGGGGTTTTCGGCGAGGCAGAAACAACCTTCAAGGAAATTTTGTCTGGAAAGAATCCAGCAGCAATAAGTGGTGTAATTCACCGATCTAATGGTAATGTCATACAAAACCCTCTAAGAGAGTGGAATACCGATTTAGACAAACTCAAATTTCCGATATATGATCATTTCGATTCCATCAACATAAACGATCAAATACATAAAATAGAAAATTGGCCTCTTGTGACCTCGAGAGGCTGTCCATATTCCTGTACTTATTGCAATGTACCGACAGTAATAGGCAGAAAATTTCGTACTAGGTCAGGTAGAAACATATTTGACGAGTTGGTATACGCTAAGGAAAAATACGGCAGTAATGAATTCAAGGTGCTTGACGACAACTTCACCTTACAAATGGACAGGGCAAAGGATATCTGCCGCTTGTTCATAGATGAAAAGCTTAACATGAAGTGGACATGTCCAAATGGCATACGTGCAGACCGGTTAGATGAGGAGCTTTGCTCACTTATGAAAGAAGCCGGGTGCTACTCGATGTCAATAGGCGTCGAGAGCGGAGATCCAGAGGTTTTTGATAAAATAAAAAAAGGTGAAAAACTTGAGGATGTTGAAAGAGGAATAAAGCTTGCCCAGGCGGCTGGAATCAAGATTCATGGCTTTTTCATAATAGGGCTTTTAGGAAGCACCTATGAGGCGGATAAACGCTCAATGGAGTTTGCTAAAAGGCTTGGCATAACAGCTTCCTGGGGTATTCTAGTTCCGTACCCTGGAACAGAGGTCTGGGAACAAATAAAAAAAGACAAAAAGGCACGCATCCTGAGGGATTGGAAAGAAGGCTTTCACGTTGGTGCAAGACCCAAACCCGTTTTCGATACACTCGAATACACAGCAGAAGAGCGTGTCCGTGCTTATTACTATGCTAATATGACTTCGATAAAAAAGAAAGATATCCCAAGAGCGGTAAAGATGATAATAAAGGGGCTGATAAGCGGCAAGTAATACCGCTTCTTAAGTTTTCGGGAGTCACGTTTTATAATGAAGATAACTGTTGTTGGTTCTGGCTATGTAGGCTTATGCACAGCCGTAGGCTTTGCCAATCTTGGGCATGATGTTGTTTGTGTTGACCTTGACCAGAAAAAGGTTGACAAGATAAACAAAGGCGAAGCACCAATATATGAAGATGGTCTGGAGGACATGCTTTCACAAGCCCTGCAGAAAAACAAGCTACATGCCACTACTGATATTGATAGTATCAAGGAAACAAACTTCATATTTGTTGCTGTCGGGACTCCTTCAAAATACAACGGCTCTATAGACCTCAAATATATTGAGGGGGCTTCTGCAAATATAGCTAATTTTATCAAGAGCCAAAAATATTGCACGATTGTTATAAAATCTACGGTCTTGCCAGAAACTACTGAAAAGATTGTGTTGCCTATTCTTGAAAAATCAGGTAAAAAAGCAGGCAAGGATTTTGGTTTATGTGTGAACCCTGAATTCCTAAGGGAGGGCAAAGCCGTGGAAGATTTCTTCAACCCAGACCGAATAGTTATAGGAGAGCACGATAATAGATCAGGTGACGAGCTTGTTAAACTTTACAATAATTTTAAGACTCCTATAATGAGGACAGACCTTAAGACAGCCGAACTTATCAAGTACGCTTCTAATGCATTTCTTGCAACAAAAATCACATTCATAAATGAGATTGGAAACATGTGCAAGAATCTCGGAATAGATGTTTACGACGTAGCTGAGGGAATGGGTCTTGATAAACGCATAGGTAAAAACTTTCTCCAGGCTGGTATAGGTTTTGGCGGCAGCTGCTTCAGGAAAGATGTTGAAGCACTTCTAAGTAAAACAAAGGAAACACGGGCAGAATCAAAGATACTTTCTACGATCCTCGGCATTAACAAAGAGCAACCACTTAGAATCGTTTATTTGCTCAAGAAAAGACTGCCGGATCTTGAAGGTAAGACAATAGCTGTTTTAGGACTAGCATTCAAGGAAGGAACTGATGACATAAGGGACGCACCTTCCATATCAATCATTGCCGAACTGCTGAAACATTGATGTGTTGTCAAATCTTATGATCCAAAGGCTTCAGACAATATGAGTAAGATATATCCCTATATAGACTATTGTAATTCTGTTGGCGCTGCGCTTAACGAAACAGATGCATGTTTAATTCTTACAGCGTGGGATGAGTTCAAAAAACTTAGTGATAAAGACTTCAGTAATATGAAAAGTAAGATAATAATAGAAGGCAGAAAGGTTCTTGATAAAAGTCTTGTAACATCTTTTGAGGGGGTATCCTGGTGAAGGCAATTATTCTGGCTGCTGGCAAGGGTACAAGGCTCAGACCACTTACATATGGAATACCAAAACCTTTGCTGCCGGTTCATGGAAGACCCATGATAGACTGGGTCATAAGAAGTATACTTGCTGAGAGCATAGACGAAATAATTGTTGCAGTTTCCGGTACGAGTGGCAATGATATGGAAGAGCGTACACTTTCTCACATACACGGAATAAGTATTGATTCCTATCTAAAGAATATGAACTACCCATGCAAAGTCCGTACTATACCCACACCACAACGTGAAACTGCTGGTGACGTACGATATATTTTAGAGGAAATGAAACTACACGACGGAAAGATGCTTGTTGTTTACGGAGATAATCTTACGCAATTTGACATCAAAAAAATGATAGATTATCATGACCGCTGTAGAAAGGCTTTGAACACATCTGCAACAGTTCTTCTTTTCGAAGCGCCGCAGGAAGAATTGCATAGGTTTGGCATAGCTAAGATAAAGAAGTCAAACGGCTTTGACCTTGTAGAACATTTTGTGGAGAAACCGCCACTTGGCCAGGCACCATCAAATCTAGCTAACGGAGGTTATTATATATTGGAATTGAGTGATGTTTTCGATCTTCTGCCACGCGAAAGTACAAAAGTTGAGAACTCTGTTTTTCCTGTTTTAGCAAAGAATAACAAGCTTGCTGCTTTTGTCACGAAGCTGCCTTACTGGATAGACATAAGCACACTGGAGTCTTATGAGAATGCAAATAAAATGGCGCATGATGGTCTTATAATTCCACCACCTACAAACCACAGGAGTGAACAAAAATGAAAACATGTTTGGTAGCAGGCGGCGCTGGATTTATAGGTTCATGGCTCTGCAAAGATCTGATTGAGAAGGACTATCGTGTTGTCTGCTTGGACAATATGATAACTGGTCATAGAGAGAATATCGACATAGACAGCGATAATTTTTCCTTTATTGATCATAACATAACCAACTCAATAACTTTTGACGAGAAAATAGATTTTATTTTTCATCTCGCATCTCCTGCGAGCCCTGTTCACTATCAAAAACATCCTGTAGAGACGCTTCTCGCGAACTCTGTTGGCACAATGAATCTTCTAAAGCTCGCTGAAAAGAACAATGCAAGCTTTCTTTTTGCTTCTTCATCAGAAGCTTATGGTGATCCAAAGGAGCACCCACAGAAGGAAACTTACTGGGGTAATGTAAACCCTAACGGGCCCAGAGCTTGCTACGATGAAGGAAAGCGTTTTGGCGAGGCTCTTGTATCCTCCTTTCCGGTTGACTGGCGAATAGTAAGAATTTTCAATACCTACGGGCCTTTCATGAACAAAAACGACGGCAGGGTTGTTCCAAATTTCATTAATCAGGCACTCGAAAACAAGCCAATAACCGTCTATGGAGACGGCAAGCAGACGAGGTCCTTTTGCTATGTTTCTGATATGGTAGAAGGACTTGAGAAAGCCATGTTCTCTGACAAGGCACGCGGACAGGTGATAAACTTGGGCAACCCGTCCGAGATAACAATGCTCGAGCTTGCTGATATTATAATTGAACTAACAGGGTCGAAATCCGAACTGGTTTTCAAAAACTTACCTGTTGACGATCCGACACGCCGCAAACCTGATATTACAAAAGCAAAAGATCTACTCTGCTGGACTCCGAATGTAAATATA
>DATDUC010000081.1:0-3184 GCA_035290545.1 archaeon
AGAATGAGCACAGCAATTTTTTGAAAGTCGGTCGTGTTGAACGCAGCGAGCAAATCTTTTTCCGCAGGCTTTATCCCACGCTTCGCTTCATGGAAAATTTCGTTGGTCACTATAATATCATCCAAAGCAATCTTTTTCCCCTGCTTGAACGCCAACGCCTTATCACAGTCTACGAGAATCTCATATTGCTTTCCCTGTTTCTTGATTCTTGCTTCCACTGCGCTATTAACGTCTGTCATGTTATTTCACTTTGAGGAAGTCTTCCTTTTTGAAACGCTTGAAGAGTTTGTCATCTGAACTGATATATGCACCATCAAGACGATCAGCACTGAATTCTTTGCCTAATGCCTTCTTTAAAGCGTTTACAGCTAACTTCATGCCTTCTTGAATAGTTATGGATTCTTTGTACTCTTTATTGAGCATTTCCTTTACCTCAATTTCTGCTTCACCCATTGCAGTCGCCTTATACTCCAAGAAAATGCCTGTCGGGTCTGTAATAAATAAGTGAGGATCATTACCATACCCAATAAACATAATACTCACACCGAAAGGACGAGCACCGCCTACTTGTGTGTACAACTGTTTTAAGTTACAGATTTCTTTGACTAAGCTTTCTGTTGAGATGGGAACTGAATAAGTCATACGGTGTTGCTGCGCCATAACTTGAGCTTTCTCAATTAAGATGCGGCCATCACTGAGAATACAAGAAACTGACGCACCAATGTGCTCGTCAATCTGGAACACTTTTTCGACGGATTTTGGAACAACCAAGCGTTCTGTCACGCGCTTATCGGCGATTAAAACTACTCCATCTTTACAGACTATACCTACGCTTGTGGTTCCCTGCCTGACTGTCTTCTTTGCATATTCCACCTGTAATAAACGTCCGTCTGGACTAAACATGATACTAGTTCGATCATATCCCATTGCTTGATGTGAACTTTCGTCTGAGCCTTGCATAGTTCTTAATTCCTCCTTTTGACCTTGTTAATCATGCCTGACACTTTTGTTGTTGTGAATCTGACATTTTTATTTTTTATTGTTTTGATCAGCGCCAATGCAGTTTTTACCTGATTGACATATTTTGTGTTTGTTTTTATTACACCATATCTATTAGTATTTTCCATGTAGTGGACACCTGCCTGCGCACAACCATATTCTCCCAAAAATTGCTGCATGGATTCTTGGACTGCTTGCTTGACTTCCTCTGTTGAGAGGCTGCCATCAGTCGTGACCTCGTAGTGGAGGTACCGTTTCTTTTCACGCATACTGGGTATTAAAGGCTTAATGGTATCTCACCCGAGAAAAAAGCTTTTCCTTTTTCTCATTCACTCTACAACACTTCTAGATTATTTATAAATGTTATGGTACTTTGGGCTCAGTGTAGTATCCCGAAACTGCTTCCGATCACGAAAGTGCTTCCATTTTGAGTTCTTCCCAGGTTTCCTGGGGTGTTTTGTAGTTTAGGCTCATGTTAGGTCTTTGTTGGTTGTAGTGAGTTATGTAGTCTTTTATGTTGCTGAATGTTCCTGTTGTGTATTCTGTTTTGTAGGTTAGGAAGAAGCGTTCTACCTTGCCATTGGTTTGTGGCCTGTTTATTCTGGCAAGGTAATGCTTGATTCCTAGGATGTTGAGTTCTTTTCTGAATTCGGTGTTTTCTTGTTCGGCACCTGGGTGGTTGGCATAGTATTGGCTTCCATGGTCAGTCATTACGGATTTTGGCTTTCCGTATTCTGCAATTCCGCTATGCAAAAGGGCTATTGTGTTCTCTGTTGTGGCTCTTTTGAAGATGCCATAGCTTGTTATCAGCCTTGTTTTATCATCGATATAAACACTAATCTGATTGGTTGTGAATGGGTCGTAAGACCAGTCTGTATGCCATAAATCATTAGGATTTGGCAATTCATATCTCACCCATTTCCTGCACTTCTTCAGGAAGAGGGATTATCAGAGAGTCTTTATAGATTTATAGCGAAGGCTTCTTCGGCATTTCCTGGCGCTTCTGACCTTCTTCACATAGGTCTTATCGGATCACTTCCTTATCTTGCTGGAAATACTGCCGCTCGCTTTCTTGGCAGATGGATTCCTTTCCTTGGGCGCTATAGTACCTGTATAGGTTTTGGCAGCGCAGCTTTAGCAGAATTTGTCTGGCAGGGCTTCTTAGAACCAGCATCTCCTTATGATCATTCTTCTGACACTTTTTCTGACTATACAGGCATGGTAGAAACAGGCATTGGCGCAGGGCTAGCTTGTCTGCTTACTAGAAAACAAAAAGAACAATAAAAAAGAAGAAAGTCAGCTACACTTGCTGTAGCCGCAGTCAAAACAGGTAGGTTCTGAACATCCAGAGACCATTTCTGCATTGGTTGAATAGCACTTTGGACAGTGCAGTGCCAAGACAAACAAACCATTTGAGGGGTCTGGTATCTTCGGCTCTGATGCGCTTAACATGGTCTGACCATTGTCAAAGGGCTTCATCTTTCCTGTCTTTACCAGGTGATCCCGCAATGCTTTTGCCATACCGTGCGGAATGGAATCGACACGTTTTGGACCAAAGCCGAAAGGTCTGTCTCCCTTGATAGAATTCAAGTGCTTCAAGAGCTTTACCGCATCTCCATTCATGTTCAAGTACTTTGATATTAAAATGGCTAGCGCAGTTGTTAGTCCTGACACTTCTGTACCTGAAGGCGAGATGTTTGCAAAGACTTTTGTTGGACCTTGCTGGTCATAGTTGATGTGGACATGCATCGGACCATGACCCGTCTCAATCATATAATAGGAAGACATCTCCATGAGGTTTTTCTCTCTTTTCCCAACAGGTTTTTCTTTCTGTGTGTCTGTCTTCTTCTCTGCCAAATTTAAGATCTGTAAAGACTTGCTGCCATCCCGATAGATAGTTACTCCTTTGCAACCTGTTTCATAAGCTTTCATATACACTTCCTTGATGTCATCGACAGTTGCGTTGTTCTTCAGGTTGACTGTCTTTGATACAGCATTATTGCAGTACTTCTGGAACGCTGCCTGAATACTGACATGATCCATGGGCGTCAAATCGTGCGAAGTCAAGAAAAGTTTTTGGATTTTCTCCGGAATCTCTTTGATGCCGAGCACAGCTTTGTGATTCTCATCTATTTTTTTATAGAGGTCTTCTTTTTTCAATCCGAAATAGTTGTGCTGCTGTGCT
>DATDUC010000082.1:0-6936 GCA_035290545.1 archaeon
TTCTATCGGCAAGATTCTCCAGCAATATGGATTCACGGCAACGGCAGTCAAGATTGACCCTTACATAAACTGCGATGCCGGCACCTTAAGACCCACAGAACACGGCGAGGTCTGGGTCACGGACGATGGCGGCGAAATAGACCAGGACCTGGGAAATTACGAGCGTTTTCTCGATTTTGACATACCAAAAAGAAACAACATAACAACAGGTCAAATATACAAAGAACTCATAGACCGTGAGCGCCGCGGGGACTTTCTTGGTCAGACTGTGGAAGTCATACCAGATGTGCCGAATGAAATAAAGAGAAGGATAAAAGAAGCGTCAAACGGTTACGATTTTGTGTTGGTAGAAATAGGTGGTACCATAGGCGACTACCAGAATATGCCATATCTATTCGCAACGAAAAGCCTCGAACTGGAACTAGGGAAGGAAAATGTAATTCATGTTCTTGTTACCTATCTGCCGGTTCCCAATAGCATAGGCGAGATGAAAACAAAGCCGACACAGCAAGCAATAAAGATGCTCAATGAGACAGGCATATTTCCGGATTTTGTCCTTTGCCGCGCCAACAAGCCGCTGGATGATGTTAGAAAAAAGAAGATACAACAAAATGCTAACGTAGATGCAGACAATATAATATCCGCGCCCGATGTCAAAAATATTTATGAAGTTCCACTCAACCTTGAAAAAGAGGAACTGGGTAAAAAAATACTGAGCCGTATGGGTCTGGAGCCGCGCCGTGTGCCAGACTGGTCATCGTGGAAAGAACTCATTCAAAGAATGGAAAATCCAGAACTTAAGATAAATGTAGCTATGGTTGGAAAGTATATTGACATAGGCGATTTTTGCTTAGCAGATTCATATATTTCTGTCAATAATGCGCTGATTCATGCCGGAGCTGCTTTATCGGCGAGCATTCACATCGACTGGATTGACTCAAAGATTATAGAAAAACAGGGACCTTCTTTGCTAGACAACTACAAAGGCATAATAGTTCCAGGCGGCTTTGGATCGAGCGGTGTTGAGGGGAAAATAAAGGCAATACAATATGCAAGAGAGAAAAATATTCCGTTTCTAGGCCTGTGTTACGGACTTCAACTGGCTGTAATAGAATATGCACAAAATGTATGCGGTATGAAAGGCGCACAGACCACAGAAGTTGATTCTAACACACCTTATCCTGTTATAAATATACTTCCAACACAACGACAAATCCTTGCGGAAAGTAGGTATGGTGCATCAATGCGTCTTGGCGCCTATGCGGCTATTTTAAAAGAAAACAGCCGCGTTCTTGAGCTTTACAGAAAAACAGGTCGGCTTCTCGCTGACCTGAAAAGAGTAGAACAGCTCAAGATAACGGAGCCGTCCCGACTGGGCATCATAGGAATCGAATACAACATAGTGCTTGAACGTCACCGACACCGCTTCGAAGTCAATCCCGAATTTGTAAAAAAGATTCAGGACGCCGGGCTTGTTTTTTCAGGCTTCCATCAGCGCGAGGACGGCACAAAGCTCATGGAGTATATAGAATTGCCGCAGCATAAATTCTTCATAGGCACACAAGCACACCCGGAATTCAAGTCAAGACTGGACGACCCATCGCCTATATTTTATGGTTTTGTGGAAGCCTGCCTAAAAGGCTAGGAAAACGGCAAAAATGTAGCTTTAAATATTTGCCGTTTTCAAAGAAGAATCATCTTCAAGAATACCAAACGAGGTGAAAAGCGGATGAAAATGAAATACGACGATGATGAAGACAGCGATGAATGGGACGACGACGACGAAGAAGACGAAGAAGGCGGAGACGGCGGCGGCGACGAGGAATAAATATTTTATTTTTTCCTGTTTCACTAATTCTATTTTTTTATTACCTAAAAAATTGAAAAAACCTCTCGTGAGTTAACTATAAATATAAAATAATACAAGATTCTTGCTTATGAAAACCGAATCAAAGTGCCAGAGATGCGGCTTCAGCAAGCAATCTAATTATGGTAATGAAAAATGCCCAAAGTGCGGCGCATTTTTACGCCTTATCCCGATGTGGATAAACGGCAAATACTTTCTATAGATTCGAAGTATTAACTTTATATACTACTTAAGAGTAACAGTATAACAGGTGTAGTTATGGACTGGTTTAGTTATCCAACATGGACAGGTGATATGAAAAGGTCGCCTAAAGCGAAACATTCATATGAAACTGCCAATGAACTCATAGGACAGTACGCCGGAGAATCGGGATTAACGGGTCCTGAACTAGCTCGGTATGTTGCGAAACAAGAAAGACTAAGAACTCCTTCAAGTGATATTAATGTTGTTGGGAGGGCATTTACGAGAAAACTTTATAGAAAACAGGGAAACCGCCGTGTGACTAGCAATGAACCACGAAGAACAAAACTAACAAGGACGCAAGAAATAGCTCAGGGATTTTACAGGGAAAACGAAGATGGTATACCAGATATTTCTTTTGATACCCTCTCTGCGCGTTATGATTAGAGCTTATTTTAAATAATTTCATGTTATCTTCTCAATATGGAAGATTTTCGTTACAGACGACTAGCTGCTTCTCCAAGAAAGATAACGGAGATAAACCCGGAGAAAGACGTGCGCATACGAATATTTGGTAGGGTCATTGACAAGAGCGACGGAACGATAGTTGTGGATGACGGGTCCTCGACGGCACAAATAGTCACTGATGTGACATGTGAAATAGATGACATGGTCATTGTTTTCTGCCGCGTTCTGCCATTGGAAGACGGTTATGAGCTAAGGGGCGAAATTATACAAAATAGAAACAACCTTGACATGGGTCTGTATAAAAAGGTTTACGAAGAAAATTAGTGAGTATAAGTGGTCGTGAAGTGAATGTTTGAAGCTAAAATCGATGATATTGGACTGCTGAGGGACAGCATTGCCACAGTGGCAGAGCTCATAGACGAGGCAGAGCTGCACATAAAGGAATACGGCGTGCAGATGATTGCCTCGGACCGGGCTGTTGTCGTTGTTGTTGACTTCTACATGACAAGGGACATGTTCAAGGAATACAAATATACAGAGGACGCCAGAATAGGCATAAATCTCCAGAACCTTCTCCAGATATTGAAAAGAGCAGGTGATGCGGATTCACTTACAATTAAATTGGATGATGGCAAGCTTGATCTCACACTGAAAGGCGTGTCGACCAGAAAATTCGTGCTGCCTCTCATAGACATCTCACGGGAGGAAACTCCACCGATAGACAAGCTTGATTTTTCGTCATCGCTTACAGTGAACAGCGAAATACTCGGCAGCGGTATTGAAGACGCAGAACTGATAACGGATTCTGTAATATTCACGATAAGAAAGGACCAGATGACCATGAAAGGCGAGAGTGATTCTTCTTTTACGCAGTTAGATCTAATGAAAGGTGAAGGCGGACTCAGAATAACTGAGATCGGCGAGCCTGTCAGGGCGCGCTATTCGCTGGACTATTTGAAAAAGATTGTAAAGGCAAAAAAGTTCTCTCCAGAAGTGAAACTTTCCATGGCAAATGATTACCCGATGAAACTACAGTTCGAGGTTGCAGGCAAGTTACAACTGGGCTTTATCCTTGCGCCCAGAGTTGAAGAGTAAGCCCCTTTCTTAAAAAGAAAGTGGCTTGCGGTCAAAGAAACATATCTCGAGAATGAAAACAGGTTTCATTCTGAGACTTAGGTTTAGCGAAGCTAAACCTCAAGTTATAAAAAAGTGATTAAAATGTGGACAGCAGATGAAATTGTAGCTTACGAAAAAATGAGGCCTTCTTCTATCGAACCTATATACAGGGCAAAACGACTCTGGGTGGGCAATCCGGAAGCCAGGGCAGAATTTCTTGGTCAATATCTAACGCCAACAGACCACGATGTTGTAATGAGAACTGCTAATGTCAATGAAAAAGCTGCTGCCCTGCGCCAGATGGAAGAAATGGCAGCTCCTGTTCTTTGCTGACGTTCGCAACTTTCATATTATCAGCAAAAGCACGCTTCTTTTCCGGCTAATCACCTTTATTTACCCTCACAGGCATAGGATACTTAATATAAATGGAGGTGCGGTAATGCCAAAAGAAACTGCAAAAGTAAAATCAAAATGTAGCTGCAATCTGGGCTTCATGGTAATTGCTTGGATTTTAGCGGCAATAGGCATCTGGGCACTTGTAGCGGGATTTGCAACACAACTTAGTAGTGGCGCACCCACAGTTGTAAATGTTGTATTGCTTGGCTGGTATTTCCTCGGAGTTCTTCTGATAGGACTGGCTAAAATGGCCAAGTGGAAATCGTGCGGCAGATGCAATATGCACAAATAAAGGCGTTTTTTCCTTTTTTGATTTAATTTTATTTTCCTCATTTTAACTGGTTAGGAGAACGACTAGTTCCTACTTATCAGTGATTTTAATAGATTTCTGTCTTACCCTTAGCATGAGGTACGCTATAATATTGACCCTATTCGCATTAGCTTTCCTACTCTTTGTGCAGAACGGCTACGCTGCTTGCTCCTATAGCAACGAGGCTTCGTGCGAAAGCGCTGATTGCTTCTGGTGCGACCGGTGCTTCAGCAACCAGCTAGGTTTGTATAATCAGATAAACAACTATGGCGCTGACCGCTGTGTTGCCTCGTCACTGGATTGTACTTATTCCTGCTCAAAGACTTGTGGCGCGCAGTGTGAAGTGAACGCGGACTGCGCAACAAACCTCACAGATACAGAATGTAATTATAATGCTATTTGCTCGGTGTGTAACTGTGTTTACCAAAAAGCTTACTGCCCCAAGGCAGGGACCCTTAAAGACGGGACATGTTACTTTGGAGACCGCCAGTGCGGATTTTCCGGCTGTTCCATAAGATCTTGCCAGCTCAAAGGCAGCCAGATTTGCGATCCTGACAACGGCTGCGTATCCTGCGGCCAGTCAGACTGTGGAACGAACGGAGAGTATGTTGAGGAATACAGATGCGTGAATAATGATGTTTTTGCCAAAAAAGTTATCTACACATGCAATGCTACTGAATGCCTTTACACGAAGAGCGACACCTTTACGGAGAAATGCAACAATGGTTGCTCGAATGGCAAATGCAATGACGAGATATGTAATACAATAAACGGGTTACTTGACTGCAACCGGCTTGACGGCTATTATGGTCGTTCATGCCAGGGCAACGAAGTCTATGGAACATACCGTAATTATTCCTGCATTTCAAACGAGTGCCAATACACCTCAGCCAATATAAAACAGGAGAGCTGCGCAGAGTGCATGAACGGCGTCTGTGTCGAGCCGGCAAAGATAGTATACCTAAACTATTCAGTAATCGGCAGCTCCATTACTAATGTAACGGGTATTAAGGAAACAGCTGCCAAGATCATAACGGCAATAGTCAGTGCCATGCCATCGAATTATAGCGGCCGATTATATAATGGATTCTTCTTTGGATCAAATGAAATAAAAATAGCCACAGAGCGGGCAAAAAGCGGCAAGATATACTTTAATGTTGACCGTTCAAACAAAATGGGAAGACTCATAATTCAATCAGGCAATGACATTCTTTTTGACTCAAAAACCACGTCAGGCGCATACAGTGTGTCATTCGGTAATTCATCAGATATGTTCAGGTTTTATACAACAAGCTCAGGCTGGCTGTTCTATTCACCTTCAACATATGACCTCAGCAGAATAAGCGTATCTTATGATTAGGACGGAAGCGTGCGATATTTTTACGACTGATTCTTTTTTGCATGTTTGATTATCTTTTTATCTATACTTTTACAATTTTATGCCACGGGGTTGTAGTATAACCTGGTAGCACAGCAGTCTCCAAAACTGCCTATGGGAGTTCGAATCTCTCCAACCCCATTGGACCTCAGATTGACTGAAATTTGGCTCCGTTAAATTAAACGTATAGAATCTGGAAACAATTCTGTGCTTGAGGTTGCTTTAAAAATTAACAATTAAAATTACTGATTATGAAACGCACTGCAATGCTCAGCAACGAGTTCCTTGAGCGTGTTGCTGCAGGCCAAAAAGTATTTGACTCGATTGAATTGCATTATGTAGATTTTGATGGCAGAAACTTCAGGGGACTTACCATACGAAATGCAAAAATGATGTTCACTTCGATGCGGCATTGTACATTCGAAGATGTTACTTTTGAGAATTGTGAGTTTTTTTTCTTTGCCTTCGGTCACAGCACATTTACTAATGTGCGTATTATCGGATGCCAGTTCGATTATGGCGGTTTCATCGAGTCCATTTTTAAGGACAGTAAAATGAATCAGACACGACTGAGCTGGACTGTACTCATCGACGCACGTTTAGGCGGCCTTGAAATGGAGCAATGCACAGAATTCAAAGTTATTCGTAATTCGTCTGAAATAACTTCTGCAGATGCAATGCAAGGACTTGTCGGGTTGCAACCATTCATTGCAAAACTGGATTTTGACATGCAAAATAAGGTAAATGCGCTTATCCAAGCGGTTGCAGAACGTACTAATACAGAATTGCCCAGCGGTTCATTCCAATCACCATCAGTGTATGGTCAACACGAAGGGCGTAGTGCCATGGGCAGTTACACCCAATTTTTTGATACATCCCTGAGCGATGTGATAAATGCGTACGGAGACAAAAGCCCTTACAAGCATAAAGGAACCTACGATCAAGACAAATCGAAATACAAGTAAAGTATGTGGAAGTTTAAAGACCCACTAAATTCTTTTTGCCTTCTCCGACCCCACTTTTTAAAATCAACTTTAAATATTATAACCATTATAAGTATCTTATAACTGTTATGAATTGAGGTGATATGATGGAAATAACAACCATACCGGTCAGCAAGGAAGTCAGAGACCTCCTGAAGAAAGCCGGTCGCAAAGACGAAACCTATGACGACATACTCAGAAATCTCCTGAAGTCCGGCGAGATCAAAAAATTCTACGA
>DATDUC010000083.1:0-3435 GCA_035290545.1 archaeon
TTTAAAGACCCACTAAATTCTTTTTGCCTTCTCCGATCCCACTTTTTAAAATTAGCTTTAAATATTATAACCATTATAAGTATCTTATAACTGTTATGAATCGAGGTGATATGATGGAAACAACAACTATACCGATCAGCAAGGAAGTCAGAGACCTCCTGAAGAAAACCGGGCGTAAAGACGAAACATATGACGACATACTTAGAAACCTCCTGAAAGCTGACGAGATCAAAAAATTCTACAACGAGATGGAAAAAATCCTGGAAACAGAGGAGTTTGTTCCTCTTGCCAAAGTTTAGTGTTCTTTTGTCCAAGACCGCTGAAAAAGAGTTCAACAGCTTAGACAAGCAAACGCAGGAAAGGATCCGTGGCGCGCTCAAGGAACTTGAAAATGATCCATTTCAACCAAGACCAAAGGCAGACATCAAGAAATTGCACAAGATGTCGACGCACGAATTCTACCGGCTTCGTGTGGGAAATTACAGGGCAATCTATGCAATAGAAAACATGAGCATCAAAGTCACAAGAATAATACCAAGAGGAAAAAGCTACGAATGGCTTGAGTAACTAACACATTTTTTTTAATTTTTAAACTTTTGGTAGAAGCAATAACTGATGTCATGGGAATTCAAAGCTATTAGAAAAGAGGCAGGAAAAACTGTTTTTGCAGATTTATCGGTTGAACAACAGGGGAGAATACCCCAATATGAAGAAGCGCTTCGTTATGCAGAACAGACGCAGGTGCCAAACCCCACATTTTCTAACTTCTATGTCAGAGCTTCTGCTGGCGTGAACAGTGAATACGTGCAAGGCGGCAATATTGAATACGGCTTTTGCCAGGCACTTCATAGCGAGGAATCACTTGTTGCTGCTGTGCGTTCAAGAATGGGCAGACATGACGGGATGCCGATAATAGCGTTCTCTTCTCTGGGTCTTGAGCCTACCTGCTGCGGGAACTGCAGAGATGTATTGTTTGATGATTTTGAATATGGGGAAATCGTATCAGGTTCTCCTGCTGGCGGAATAGCATCAGTAGCAACGTTTGATGACATAAAATTCGACGGCTTCCGTGGAACTACTCCGTATGTTGGATTGTGCAGGTTGGCTGCGAAAATAAATAAAAGAGGGGAGGAACTCGTAAAAGATGCTTATTCTGGCTCGCAGCGGCATGAGAGAAACTATTTTGTTGGAATAACAACTGACAGTGGATTTTATTATGTAGGTGCGCATGACGTAGCATGTGATTTTCAACCCATATATGCTGGCAGAGATGCAATGCGCCAGGCACGCCGAAGCCGCGATCCTTTCATAAAGAGCATAATAGTAGTTTCCCAGGAAAAGCCGCGGGTAATGTATAAAGATCGGCAGCACCTGCTTGAACTGAACATTGACGGAGAAATGTTATCTGGTCAGGAGAGAAACCCGCCTATTTTCTTGGTTTCTTTCAAAAATGAAGTAACAGGCATGTGGGGGGCCAGACTCAAAGAAACGATGCCGTTTCCCTTCATGGTCACGGCTTTTGGAGACGAATTTATAGATAAATACAAAGCATGGTGCAAGAAGGCTTACAGAAAATAGAATCAGCGCTTCTTCTTCTTGGGTTTTCTGTTTTGGAAGCTTCTCACAACGCTGCCGAGCTGACGCTTGAATCTGCCCGCTGCAGGAGGATCTACCCTTATGTCAAGCCGCTTTGTCGGTCCGCCGTCGGTCATATAGGGTTCGACCTGCTCGGCAGATAGTCCATATTCTGTCATGAAGGCATCTTTTCCTATGGTAAGTAGGCCTCTCTCAGCCAAGTCATCTGAATCATAGTCCTTCATGACTCTCATTGGATCCAGCGCACGTTGCGGGGTTGATTTGTAGGTCGCGCTGACGCCAGTACCTGTGTAAGAATCGGCTCCCTGGCCCTCAAAAAGTCCTTTTACGTAAGCTTCGTACTTCTTTTTCCAGCCTTCCAGATAGTTTCCCAGATCCCTAGCTAACTTTGCCTTCTTGAGACTTCTGTCCAGCACTGCCTTTGCCCTGCCTGGCTTTAACTCAGTCATAAGCTAGGATATGACGCAAATTTATTAAAAATAGCCCAAAATGATGTAACTACCACTAAGTAATTCACAAACAAAGCCTATTTAAAAGTATGTTTCGGTCGTAATGCTTAAATACTGGGCCAAAGTTAAGAGTTATAGGTGTAAAAAATGAAAAGTACAAAAGCGGGAGAATGGGCATACCTGATATCCGTTGTCATCGCAGTTTTGGCCGGTATTGCGGCTGCTGCAGGCTTCGGAGCATCCAGCTGGGTAGCTGTGTTGCTTGTTATATTAGGTGCTGTCGTCGGTCTCCTGAACATATCCGAGAAAGAGACTACAGCTTTCTTGGTTGCCACCGTAGCTTTGGTAGTTGCTAGCCTTGGTGCTAGTGTCAACGGCTTAACAGGCACTTTCAGTGTCCTTAATGTCGTACCAGGCCTCGGCACGCTGATCAACGCAATCGTTGCTAACATAGCAATATTTGCAGCTCCAGCAGCGGTCATTGTAGCTGTTAAGGCTATAATGAATTTGGCAGGCAAGAAATAAATTAGAGCTATAAGCAAAGGTAAAGACCCTTACGGGTTTGAACTGATGACTTGGCTTTAATTGTGTGGTCAGACCGACTACTTAATTTGGGGTTTTTTCCTTTTTCTTTCCATTTACTTTTTTAACTGTTCTTTTTTTAGGACTGTAGGTTAATAACTATACTTAATATTACTGCTCTTTGTGTAGCTTACTTATAGAAAAAACGTGTTGCTATGGTCGTGTATATGACAGTAGCTAAGATGACTATGAAAACGATGTCTGAAAAGACTGCGGCATTTGGTATGTTATAGGCAGCAGGTAGCTGGGCTAGAACAGCGGCAGCCAGACCACGCGGCGCCATTGTCCTTATCATATTCTTTTCCGCATGTGTTAACGTCATTCTATAGGTACTGATCTCTGCAGCCACAAACCTGACCAATATCAAAGCCACTGCAACAGCCAGACCGTATATAACATAAGTCGTATTAATGCTAACTATTATTCCCAGATAAACGAAGAAGAAGGCTCGGATGAAGAACGATACCTCGTTCTGGAATGTTCTCTGAAGCTTACTGAAGCCAAAATGTTTCTTTGTCTTAAGCATAGTCGAGAATGCAGTGCCATTCCCCAATACAAGTCCAAAGGCTAGCGCACCTATGGCGCCTGAGCCTCCGGCAGACTCGACAAAAACATAGAGGAGGAATAAAAGGGCAAGGGTAAGCATGTAATCAAAAGGTCTCCCACGTAACTTGTCGAGCATAAACAGCCAAATAAGCCCGACAAAAAGTCCTATGACAGCACCTATGGAGAAAGCTGACAGTATACTTTGAAGCGGTGATATATGGTTTCCATTTTGTGCTATGATATTTATCAGAACTATGGAAAC
>DATDUC010000084.1:0-22129 GCA_035290545.1 archaeon
GCCCGCCATAAGTGGATGCGGCCACGTCAAAGGCGCTGCCGACCTTTCCCTGGGCATAATAATGCGCGATAGTCGAGAGTTTGTATATTTCTTCCTTAGTAGATCGGTAACCATGAAAGTCGAGAACTGCAGCTATAGCAGAAACAACTAGCGCGGCGGAAGAACCAAAGCCAACCTTCTTCAGCTGACCACTTACTTCGAATTGTGTGTCCTTGCTGCTTGTAATTATATGAAATGGTTTTGGCATTATGCTGTTCTCGCCAAGAAACTTCAGTGATGTTGACAAAGCCTCGCCAAGCAGCTTTAGCGTTTCTTTTTGCTTGTCATCCGCATCTATGTGCAACTTGCCTTCGGCGTATTTTGCGTGAACTTCCCGCACACCAAACTCTGCTGCTGTTATAAGAATATCCTCTAGTGTGCCTTCGAGAGAAACATGAACTCTGTTGTTCACAGCAGCAACGAGCCCGTGGTTACCTACCTCAAGAATAGCCCACTCGCCGCTTATGAACAACTTTCCAGGCGCTGAATAATTTAACATTTAATTATCTCCACCATCTTATCATTTTTTACCTAACATGGTTATTGCAGTCTTGAAGCCTTCTTTTTCGATTGCATCTGATATATGTTGTGTTGTTTTGCTGTCAGAAGAAAGACATATTACAAGCCCTCCTCTCCCTGTTCCTGTTAGCTTTGCTCCGAGAGCACCGTTTTTCTTGGCTATTGTAATTATCTGCTCGACTTCTGAGCAACTCACTGTAATTTGTCGTAGCAGATCTTGATTTTGGTCCATTAGATTTCCGATTTTCTTTATGTCTCCTTTTTTAATTGCGATAACGCCTTCATCAAATATATTCTTGTAGTGAGAAAAAATTCTATCAAATTTTGTGGGATTTTTATCTTTTTCTGCCTTGACGTCGGCTACAACTACCTTTGTTTCCTGGGTTATTCCTGTACTCGCCATTACTATTTCGAACGGCTTTGCAATATCTAGAAGCTGAATCTTATTTGGTCCGCCGGCCAAATTTTTTTCAAAGCTTATCATACCACCATAAGTTGAACATGTATTGTCTATTCCGCTTGGAGTACCCGATCCTCCACGTTCACCTTCAAAAGCGATTTCGTTTATCTGTTCGTCATTAAGGTTTAAGTCAAAGTGCTTGTTTAATGCCCTAGCAACGCTACTTGCTAATGCAGCGCTTGCTCCGATACCCGAAGCGCACACAAGATTCCCTGAGAGTTTTATTTTTAGAGGTGTTTTTTCAATATCGATTTTCATAAAATTAAAAATAGCATCAAACTGGCGTGTTATTTCTTCATGTTTTACATCTTTATAGCCCTCGACAGATGGCCTGTTATCTATAAGCGTTAAACCTTCCTCACCTTCTTCGACTTCTGCAATTGTATAATCGCTTATAGCTGACGCAACGCCAGGAAGTCCATATACAACAAAATGCTCTCCAAACAGGATAGTTTTTCCGTAGCCTATACCTTTTCCCGTCATAATAATCACTCTAAACCCAGCCTTTTTAAAATGTCCGGATGTTTCTTTATTTCTTCAAAAGCTGCAACCGTTCCTGGCGTGAACTTCTCAGTCTTCATCATTTTTAAGACGTCTTTTGGTTTTACAAATCTGACAAAATCTATCTCTTCCTTGTTTATCTTGAACGGCCCATTGCTGTGACAAAGGTACACTCGTATGAGTTCGTTGCCGACCTTTCCATCACCATCCCACTTTCTTTTTACATCAAACAGTTTTTCGAGTTTTGTAGAAATTCCTATTTCTTCTTTCATCTCTCGCTTAGCAGCATTGTCGTAGGTTTCGCCGCTATCAACATGCCCAGCTGTTGCATCTGCCCACCATCCTTTGTAAAGATTTTTCTTCGTGCTGCGTTTCTGGAGCAGCAGCTCGCCTTTTGAATTGAGAAGGAAAATATGCACGGTCCTGTGCAACAGACCTTTTTTGTGGCATTCGTCTCTTGAGGCTTTGCCTATTATATTGTCTTCCTCATTAACAACATCAAAATATTCCATAATTAGAATAAGTGATCATTAACTATTTTAGCGCCATCACCAGGCTTGCAGAGTATGGTATTTGTAACACCGTCTAAATCTTTCAACCTGTCTGCTATTTCGCTAATATCTTTATCCTGGCACAAAACTTTTACGTTCGGTCCCGCATCCATTGTGAAATAAGCTTGTAAGCCATCTTCGCGCATCTGGCGAACAGCGTGAATTATTTCCATCGTCGCAGGTATCCAGTAAATTATGGATGGCTTAGTTGTAATCATAGTAGCGTGCATCTTCAGGGCGTTAAATTCAGCTGTGCTGCCAACCTTCTCGAAGTCGCATGATTTTATGCCGTCCCTGACTGCTTTGAGATCTTCGTCAACCGTAGCAAGCCAATCTTTGTAATAAGGGCATGTTGCTACGGTTTGGGCCATCCCGCCGCGACTGCTTACGGGCTTTTTCTTTGCTTCCACTATAGTGGCGATCATACGGAAGTCAGGCCAATGTTCCTTTGTTGCTATTTCTTCAGCATAACTATCACTACCATCATCTTTCTGACCTCGATTCCATTCAACAAATCCGCCAAATATAGAACGGCATGCAGAACCTGATCCTTGACGCGTTAAAATAGAAAGTTCCTTCGGACTTAGTTTAAGGCCGGCTGCTGCACAGGCTGCTACGGTAAGGGCAGAAAATCCAGAAGCGCTGCTTGCCAGGCCGGCTGCTACAGGAAAATTAGACCCAGAGATTACGCGAGCGTGTTGCTTGATGCCTGCAAGTTTGCATACACGGTCGATGTGACCGTGAATATCCTTTTCATCTTTTTTGAATTCCTCGTCGTTTATTATCACCGTATGCTCGCTGTACTTATCAGAGAACTCGACAGTTGTCTTGGTTGTCATACCTTCACAGGTCATCGATATGCTTCCGTTCTGCGGAAGTATTGGATCGCTGCTCCTTTTGCCCCAATACTTTACTAGAGCGATATTCGCGTTAGCTGTTGCTGTTGCTTTCATATAACCTTTCTCCTAATCCGAGCAGAAAGCTTAACCAAAGAGGAGGCTTCCACTTTCATACAATTAAAATGAGAAGAGTCTTTTTAAGGGTTTTATTGGTTCTTCAAATAATAGAAAAAACTTTAATACATGCCAATCCATCTTGAGACGTTTGTCGCCACGGTTTCTCCTTTTCTTCTAAGATATGCCATAGCGTCTGCAAGATAATTTCTACTTACGTCTTCACTTTGCACAGGAGGCCATGATGCAGCATCTGTCCGAACATCTGCTGGTGCCTCAGCAACCGGCACAGACGGAACAATTGGTCTAGCGACGTACATAGATGCAGATTTCTTTCCACCATTGACAAAACGTCTTACGCTTTCTTCGCTAAGTACAACAGGATAAACACCATCATTTACAGTAACTATGTCACCATGCTTCCATGCTTCATACACATGCTTGCTTGGAAATAGGGTTGCATAGTTTCTTGCTAATAAAAACAGATCTTGCATATCCTTTGGACCTGTTTCCTGCTGAAGGACCGCCCTCATAAAGGCTGTTACATCATCGTCCTTATCCCCATCTTTTTTTTCATGCAAATATGTTGGAGTTAGCTCTAATCTTCTTCCTATCCTAACCACAGGGTCCATTTGTACACCAAATCCAAGATAAAATTTTCCATCAGAAATTGCAAACTTATGTGTTTGGTGTCCTTCTTTTGGTTTGCAGCTTATTTTTCCATCTGGCCCTGGCTCAAATGTTGAAAACACCGGTCCTATTGTATAGTCAAAGGACGCATTAAGGGCGTTAGTATCAAAAGGGTCTGTATCTGTATAAATTGGGGTACAAAGAACATGATTCACAAGAATAAGATGCTGACCATCAAACATATTTATGGCTCTAATATGTTCATCTACCAGAGCGCTCCATTCATGCGGTCCTTTAAAATGAGAGTCTCTTGGATATGAAATATCTTCCGGGCTTGCTTTCTCTGTGAATGAGAATGTGTTAGAACTACCCTCGGTTTCTGCAAAATAGTCAGGCTTTTCAACAACGACATTGTTTCTTGTTTTTGGTGATGAAAGGTCTTCTACAAGCTTGTCTACACTCATGTCCATTGCTCTTACAATCATTTCGTCTTGTAACATCAAAAAGTATAATATAAAAAAGCTTATAAATTCACTACTCTTTAATTACAGCACTCTCATTAAATTACGTTTGGACTACAAAAATGGGCTCGGGCGGAATTGAACCGCCAGCCTCCTGCGTTACTTCAAGCTTTCCACTTTTGCAAGCTTTTCTGGAAAAGCTTTGTGAAGCAGGTGTCATGCCGATTTCCACAGCTTATGTGTGTGTTTTAGACCACAAGCCCTATCACTATGCGCATTTTTTGTTTGATTAGAAACTTTTTAAACCGGGTAATGAAGTATAATTATCTGCAAACAACTGAAAGTTGTTTGAGATGTCAAAATTGCAACGGAGTTGAATTTTTCACATGGCCATGACAAAAGAAGAAAAATATGCTGCTGTCGTAATAGTAATCGGATTCCTAGCTGCGATGTTTTTCCTTATTTAATAAATTATTGTCCCTATCTTTTTCCCTTCCAGCACTTTTAGAAGATTCTTAGGGTTTTTGCCGTTTATTATTATAGTTCTTATCCTGCCTGCGGAAAGCGTTTCTACGGCCAATTTATCAAGAACTCCATACTTGTTGGGTTTTCCTTTTGGTGCCAGCTTTGCAAGTTCAAAAAACTGCATCTCATCTATCTTTTTGGCATCTTTGAATTTGTTGGGGTCTTTATTATAAACGCCGTTGACGTTTGTCATTTTTATGAAGAGGTCTGCTTTAATTTTTCGTGCAGCTATAGCTCCGTTCGCATCGGTGCTCCTTCCTGGAACTATACCACCTATTACACCTGTCGTATTTTTGCCTATTTTCTCCAGAGAGAAAATGGGTTTCATCTTAAGTAAGCTAGAGAGAAACTTCACGTTTGCACTTATCAATTCAATAAAAATATCCTCTCTTTCCTTATCACTCAGTGAGAATTTTTCTATTGATTTTGCATAACTTCTGGTAAGTTTTCCACCCCCAATCACCAAAATCAGCTGATTTTTCTTTTTTATTTCTCTTAGAACAGGCAGAAGGTGGGAAAAATAGGAAAAAATCGGCCCTTTTTTACTAATTGATACAGATCCACCAACTTTTATTACAATTTTCATAGAGATCACTGAAAAATCTAATAGTATACTGTTTTAATACTTTTTATGTTATCTTATGAATATGAGTTCTAAAAATTTTCAACAATACAAACGCATGCAAGATAGATTTGATCTCCCCCAGCTTAACGAACTCAAAGAAAGATTCAAATTTGACCTCGAAGAAAACGAAAAAATCTTTGATCAGATAAGAAATGAGATTTCTGAGCGTCTTTTTACATTCACGGAAAAAATAATAGAGCCCGTTATAGCTGGCAGCGACTCCTATTCCTGTATTTTTGAGCAGGAAATGCTTACGGAGAAGGATCGCCAGAAGCTCTTTGATATTTACAAAAAAATCCAGGTCCTGAAATGGGAAAATAACCTCCTAATGTTGCAGCCAGACGAAAAAAAGGCTGCTGTATGGGTTAAAAAAACCTGGGAGCTCTGGAACAGTGAGATTGAAGAAGAGCTTTCAAAGACGTGTCGAAAGCTTTCAAACAGCTGGAAGGACTTGCGTTTCAAGACTGAACACTCTACCTACAACGATTGAACAAAAATTTACTTTTTTATTCTAATTTTATTTTAGAAAAATGTTCTTCGCAACATGGATAAATATTTATATGACATGGCGTCATTTATCTGATAATGGTGATAAAAATGGCAGCAAAGAAAAAGAAGAAGAAATAATTTGATATGAAGTTTTAGGTTTTTTTCTTATTGTCCTAATTGAAATTTTTGTTTTTTACGATTACCATCTTTTAAGCAACTTCCTAATATCTCTCGACTTTAGTCCTGGGAGTTCGTCTTGCCTGAGTGCTGGGATATTGCAGTTTATTTCCTCGTTGGTTACTACTATCGCCGACTTTCTTGTTACTTCGGAGAATTCTGCAATATATGGCAGATTCTTCTGTATACGATTCTTTTTCTCGTCAACGTCTGAAATCAGCATGAATGACCTTTCTTTTGCTATCATATTGAATGGGCTTTGGTAAACGAAATCTGTAGCAAATCCCATTCTTCGAAAGTTTTGGGATATTTTTCCTTCAAAGGTGCTTCTGGGCTTTATCTTTGCAGCATAGGGCATTTTCAACTCAAGGGGCAATATGAGGCTTGTTTTAAGCGCCTTTTCTATCCTGACCGCGTTTTTATATACTATTTTTAGTTTTTTGGACTCATGTTCATAGACGCTCTTTTTTGTTATGCCAACTTTCTCTGCAAGATCTGACTGGCTCAAGCCTACGTCTTCTCTGGCACTTTTTAAGCTGGCAGGATCTATTTCCACGAATAATCCGCCGCGAAACCGAAAGATAGTCGGCATTGAACCATGAATGATGTTTTCGAGTGTTCTAGGATTCACAGTAGGTATGTCGAAGCGGTCGTATATTACGTCATCAGAAAGCGCTTCCCGGCGTGTATTTACACCTACTAACATAGGTTTTGCGTCCAAGTCATTAGAAAGTGTTTTGAGATTATTTGCCTGCTCTTCTTGAAAAGAGTCCACATTATTTAGAACTTTGAGAAGCATTATAAATTCGCGGCGGGCAGCTATATCAAAACAGCCGCTGTATTCACAGTAACTATAGCCGTTCTCTTCCAGCATTTCTTCGATGTCATTTAGCAGCATTATTTTCACCTTTTGTCCTTAAAATAAAGCTTATAAGATTTTTATTATAACTCATAGCATTGGGCCGGTAGCTTAGCTTGGTAGAGCATCTGTCTTATATGACGTGCTTTGATAAAAAAACAAAATCAAAGCATTTGGCGTGACATCGTCATTGTCTAAGCCAGCAGAAGGTCATGAGTTCAAATCTCATTCGGCCCATTAAGCTCTTTTGCAAGCAAAAGCACTTGCGGAAAAGATTGCACTCTTCTTATTCTACTGGCTTTTGCAACGCTTTTAAAGGTTTCTATCTTATATGTGCATGAAAGTATACTGCCCCTTTCTTGGAAAGAAAGCTGCACCAAAGAAATAACATGTTTCTTTTGACTGCAAGCTACTTTTCTTCCTAAGAAAAGGAGCTTAGGAGATGATTAATATGAATGGACAATATGGAACACAGCCAATATTTATCCTGCCGGAAGGCACTCTTCGGAGTACAGGAAAGGATGCGCAGTCGCGCAACATAGCTGCTGCCAAAGCTGTAGCAGAGTCAATAAGAACTACGCTAGGTCCTAAAGGTATGGACAAGATGCTCGTATCAAGCATTGGTGACGTTACAATAACAAACGACGGCGCTACCATACTGAATGAAATGGAGATAGAACATCCTGCTGCCAAAATGATAGTTGAAGTTGCAAAGACCCAGGAAGACGAGGTCGGCGACGGTACAACAACCGCTGTTGTCATAACCGGCGAGCTTCTTAAGAAATCTGAGATGCTGTTGGACCAGGATATTCATCCAACGATGATTATACGAGGCTTCAGACTTGCCAGAAACAAGGCATTAGAAATACTTGACAAGGCTTCTGAAAACGTAACAATAAATGATGTTCAGACGCTGGAAAAGATAGCAATGACTGCCATGACAGGCAAGGGAGGCGAAGCTGCAAAGGAGCCGCTGGCAAAGCTTGCAGTTCAAGCAGTAAAGACAGTTGCTGAAACAAAAGATGGTAAGACGGTCATAGACAAAAGTGATGTTAAAATAGAAAAGAAACAGGGCGGTTCCATTGATGACACAGAACTCATAAAGGGTCTTGTCATTGACAAGGAAATTGTCCACTCAAACATGCCTAAACACATAAAGAGCGCTAAAATAGCGCTGTTGGATGCTGCTCTGGAAGTAAAAGAAACAGAGACGAATGCGGAAATACGCATAACCGACCCTTCCCAGCTTCAGGCTTTTCTTGAACAGGAATCAAGAATGCTGAAGGACATGGTGAAGAAAGTCGTTGACAGCGGATGTAACATGGTCTTTTGCCAGAAGGGCATTGATGACCTGGCACAACATTACCTTGCAAAAAATGGTATAGCAGCTGCCAGACGTGTCAAAAAGAGCGATATTGAAAAACTTGCTAAGGCAACAGGCGCCAACATTGTTTCTAGTGTAGACGAACTCACAAAGGATGACATAGGCTATGCTGGTGTTGTTGAAGAGCTGAAGATAGCTGGCGAGGAAATGATCTTTGTACGAGAATGTAAGGATCCAAAAGCTGTTTCCATACTTGTAAGAGGTGGAACAGAACATGTTGTCGACGAGGCCAAACGTGCTATGGACGACGCTGTTCTGGGAATCATAAGCGCTGTGGAAACAGGCAAACTGGTCACTGGCGGCGGTTCCATTGAGATAGAACTTGCACGCAAACTGAGGGAATATGCAGATAGTGTCGGCGGAAGAGAGCAACTGGCCATAAACGCCTTTGCGGAAGCCATAGAAATAATTCCACGTACTCTGGCAGAATCCACAGGTAAGGATGCAATAGACCTTCTTGTAAATCTTAGGACACTTCATGATAAAGGCAAGACAAACTATGGTATAGACGTCATGAACGGCGAACTCGCTGACATGAAAGCATCCGGTGTTGTTGAGCCTCTCAAGATAAAGACCCAGGCAATCAAATCTGCCAGCGAAGCAGCGGAGATGATTCTGCGCATTGACGATGTCATAACTTCGAAAGCGCCAGCAGGCCCTATGGGCGGCATGCCTCCTGGCATGGGCGGCGGCGGAGACTACGGAGAATAAAAAAGCCGCTAAGCTCCCATTAATTCTGATAATCATGTCAGACGAAATAAAGCCCAATCTGGTTGGTTTGATTTCAAAGAGATGGGTAGGAAAATATATCAGATTTGCTTATGTAGATCCTGGCATAAACGGCAGCCATTATCGAGAAGGTCTGATTACAGGCGTTAGTTCTGATACTATTAAAATGATTGAAGACCAGACAGCAGCAATGCGACCGCAATACTTGGAAGGAAGATTCCAATTATCATACGTTAAAGCGATAGATAGATTCAGCGATAACGGACGTTATGTTTATACGTGCAGAAATGAAGATGAAAAGATTGAAACCAGACGAGTGGTAATGAACAGAAATGTTGCATCTGATATCAGATTCCGCAGAAGGGGGATAGAAAAAGCTTTGGGGCAGAAGGAAGTAGTTTGTGTTTAGGGATATTTATGGAAATCGACAAAATTGCGCTTATTTTTATCAAAGATAGGAAAGCACTCGCCACGGTTTCGAAGGGCAAGGACGTATTCTATTTTCCCGGGGGCAAAAGAGAAGAGGGAGAACATGACGAACAGACGTTAATAAGAGAGGTAAAAGAAGAGCTTTCTGTATCTCTGACACCTTATACGATAAAGTACTATGGAACGTTCAGGGCTCAGGCTCATGGAAAGCCAATCGGCACTATAGTCAAAATGACCTGCTACACCGCCGACTTCACTGGCAAGCCAAAGGCTTCCTCGGAAATAGAAAAACTGCTCTGGGTTGACTCAAAAGACATCAAAAAAGCACCGCCTGTAGACAAGATTATTCTAGAAGATTTGAAAAGCAAAAATCTGATTGACTGAATCATCTTTTTATACTCTTTTTGTCAATAACATAAATATGCCCCTAGAAGAAGATGAATACGAAATTGTACCGGTCGGCCCGATAAGAAGGATTGAGAAGCGGGTAGAAAAGATGGAACGATCAGGTTCGGGCAATGAGATGGTTAAAGAGCTCATTGATGTAGTAAGGACAAACCAAAAAATCATAGACGAGGTCGTGAAAATAAACTCGGAGATGATAAATAAGGTCTCCGAGCTGTCTGCCCATGTTACGCAGATGACTGAAAAATTGAATGACTTCCTGGAACGGATTGAAATAGGTGAGGCCACTGAAACAGTTGTAGAAGAAAAGAGTGGTCCAGAAGTTGAGCAGCGCATGCAGAAACTGGAAAAGCGCATAAATTCTATGCTTCTTTCCACAATGAAGGCAAAGCAATTCAAGCCTGTTGTCAGAAAGCCTCTGACGATGTAATTATACTAATTTTTTGATGGTGGATTTAGATAATTCGTATTTCTCTTACTTTCTTCCCTTGCGACGTCAATTTTGTATTCGACAAAAGCGAGCCCCGCACCTGTTAATGCCGTCAAAGTGCCTGCAATATAATAACCATGGTACGTCTCGGAAATGCCGAATAAAGTAAGCCCGATACCCAATATTTGGAAGAAATTTATGTTATCCATTTGTCAGATAATAAAATCAATCTTTTTAAACTACGCGGCGAACGTCCGATGTCAATACGTCGATTAGATTACTTTTATATTGCCCGCCGCACAATTAGATTACATGAAAGGGCAACAAGAAGCACTGTCAGCAGTACTCATATCCGGCATACTGATAGGTGTTGTTGGCTCTGTATATTTCTGGGGCATACCTCTAATACAGAAAAACAAGGATGTCTCGCTTCTTGAAAATTCAGAATCCTTTATGCAACAGCTTGACAGTAAGATAAAAGCTGTGGCAAATAATGGCGGCAGGGACCAGATAATCATAAATGTTCCAGGTCTTTTGCGTTTTGACGGCGAGATAATAGAGTTCTCAATTGAAACAGATGGCACGATATACGCAACGGACGCTGAGATACCATTAGGCAGAAGTTCGTCCCTGCAACAGGAAAGCGGCACTTACTATGGAACCTGGGGAGTAGACGATCCAGTACTGTTCATTGTCAAGAGTAATAAACTGTCGCAGAACAAGTACAAAACAGATTACTCACTTACTTATGTCGAACTTAGAAACGCCAAGACCCTGACGGACTTTAAAATAACCCTAACCGGTCAGGGCGCCACTGGTGGTTTGGACAAAACTGTAGTCATAGAGAGTGAGGGTGACTCTACTACGCAAAAAAGTAATGGCCGAACTTTAATAAACAGTAACGTGAAGATTATTATATTATGATAAGCCCTTCTGCGAGAGCGCGTTCCAAGGGACAATATAAGTTAGTAGGTGAGTTGTTTCTTTTTCTGATTAGTATAATGATAACCAGCTACGTTATAATAAATTTTGATTCCCTCCAAAACGGTGTAAAAGGTATGGCCACTAAAGATCAGATGGAGAATGTTATTGATGCCGTGGCTTCGGCAATAGTAAAGGTCGCAAATACTGACAATGCAACAATAAGACTTTCAATACCAGGCAAGGTATCTGAAAGCGTCTACAAAATATCAATAAAGGATCAGAATGGCCTCCTTTTTGGGGGTGTAATTAACATAACCACTTTAGACGGCACCGTATCTGTACAGCGACAACTTTTTAATATAGACTACGACAATACATTTAGCAGCAATCACGTTATTAACAACAGTGAAGTTGTGAGCAGTGCACAACTCATAGAGATTAGAAAAAATGAAAAAATTACCTTAATCAGAGGTTAACAGGTTTTGTTTATGGAGACGAAATTCATAAAAGTAAAGGGTGGCAGAGGCTTTTCAATAAAGCCTCGCGAATCTAAGGAGATAAAGACCGGTGTAATAGACAGTGAGCCAGTGCAACGGCCTCAGATGCAGCAATATTCTTACTCACAACAACCTACCCAAAGCATGACAGTCAACGGCATGGCACTGCCGGAAATCCGTACAGAAAAAATGACCATTGTCGACGATAAGGATATACAAACGTTTGACACAAAATATCCGCTTATACCTGCGAACCCTGCAAAAGGTGAGAAGGTTTTTGCCTATGCACATATATATTTTGACAAACATATCGGGGAACTTGTTTACACCGTAGTTGAGCCTCCAATAGGGAAATACCAAACTATACTCAATGAAATAAAGGAATACATACAGGAGAAACTGGATATAAACTTTTCCCAGATAAGAAAAGGTGATGCAGTAGACTATCTTAAAACTGTTTTTGCGAAAGCTATTACCTACTTTAAAGCAAAGCTTGACAACGAAACCGTGGAAATGCTGCGCTATTATGTGATAAGAGATTTCATGGGTCTGGAGAGCATAGATCCTCTCGTAAACGACAAATACATCGAAGACATATCATGTGATGGCGTAAACATACCTATATTTGTCTATCATAGACACCCGCAGTTTGGGTCCATAAGAACTAACATTAGCTTCTCAAACAGGGACGTTCTCGATACGTTTGTAAACAAACTTGCAGAAAGATGTGGTAGAACAATCTCTGTTGCAAGACCGTTGCTGGACGGGACGCTTCCGGATGGTTCCAGATTGCAAGCAACACTTGGCAGTGATATAGCACGCAATGGAAGCAACTTTACGATAAGAATGTTTTCTGACAAACCCATGACACCGGTGGACATAATAAAATATGGCACATGTGACCTAAGAATGATGGCATATTTCTGGTTTCTGGTTGAGCATGGCTCGTCCATACTCATTTCAGGAGGAACTGCTACAGGCAAAACATCATTGTTGAACGTTCTTTCCCTCTTCATCAAACCCCAGATGAAAATAATAAGCATAGAAGACACGTCTGAACTAAGACTGCCACATACCCACTGGGTGCCTGAAGTGGCAAGAACGCCAATATCAGAGGAAGGCAAAGTAGACATGTTTGAACTCCTAAGAGAATCACTGCGACAGAGACCTGATTATATAATCGTCGGTGAGGTGCGAGGCAAGGAAGCCTACGTACTATTTCAGCAAATGGCCGTTGGCCACCCTGGATTGTCTACAATTCATGCAGAGAACTTTACAAAACTGGTCGACAGAATGACTTCGCCCCCAATAAATCTCCCACCAAACCTGATGCAGAACCTGGATCTTATTCTTTTCGTAAAAAGGGTCAAACAAGGTAGAAAATACAACCGAAGAGTATTCTCGGCGGTAGAGGTTGTTGGTTTTGACCAGAACATAAAAATGCCTATCATGAATGAGGTAATGAATTGGGATGCAAAAAGTGATGAATTCATTACTGTGGGTAAAAGTGCTTTGCTGAAGAAAATCTCCGACGCGACTGGTATGGGAGAAAAAGAAATATGGACATCGATAGAACAGCGAGCAAAGATAATCAAGTGGCTCGTAAACAAAAATGTAACAGACTATAGAAAAGTTGCATCGGTAATAAGCATGTTTTATCTTTCTCCTGACTTTTTGCTTAGCAGAATTGAGGGAGAAGTATGAGTTATGCAAGTTTTTCCTATAATCTTTTTGGCGGATTTACAAAAATCCTAAAGCCTTATTTTCTTGATATAAAAGAAGACCTGAGAAAAGCCAACCTTAACTACACGCTGGAAGAATACCTTTCCATTACTTTTTTCACAACAGCCGTTACGTTCCTTTTGGAGGCCCTTTTACTATCGTTCCTGTTCGGGCTTTTCGTGTCCCCGCTAATAGCCGTTATACTAGCCATGACGCTTTCTATTACCCTGTCTGGCATGCTATTCTTTCTGTTCTATTCTTACCCGACGACAGCAGCAAAAAACAGAAATACTAAGATTAAAAAAATGCTTCCTTTCTCTGTATCCTATATGGCAACCGTAGCAAGCTCAAACGTGCCACCACTCATAATGTTCAAAATACTTAGCGCTTTCAAGGAGTATGGGGAACTGGCGAAAGAGGCAGAAAGCATAGTACGTGATGTGGAGATGTTCGGCATGACCACTTTAGCTGCAATAAAAAAACAGGCAAAGATCACGCCTTCAAAGGATATGAGGGATTTACTATTTGGTGTTAATACGATGATAATGACTGGCGGCGACCTTCGAATCTTCCTGAAGGAAAAAAGCGAGGAATTAATGAATGATTACCGCAGACGCATAAGAAAATACTCACAGGATATTTCTCTCTATGTTGAGATGTATCTCACACTGATAATAACGGGTTCTATATTTTTTATAGTTCTTTCATCGATAATATCTACGATATCTGCAGGCCTTGGAACCATAATGGTACAGACTTTTGTTGTTTTTATACTTCTACCGCTGCTTTCGATAGCTTTTATAGTTCTGATAAAATCAACCAACCCTATGTAATTTTCCCCGTAGTTCAGGAAAATTACCTATAAATTCTTCATAATATTCTTTTTAATCCCAGAGAGAATAAGTTATAATTATGAAAGAACCCTATAAAATAAAGCGTTCCAGAATTAATACAGGCAGATTAATTCTGATAGTATCTGTTGTTATATTCATTTTACTTATCACGATAGCAGGATATGTAGGTAGCATTGCCCTTACAGTAAACATGGTTTTCCTAGGCATGCTAGTACTTGTAATTCCTTACAGTGTCTATAAGTTTTTTCATCTAAAAAAAATAACTGCTTATGAAAACGAATTTCCTAATTTTCTTCGTGACATTTCAGAAAGTCAGAGAGCTGGGCTTTCCTTAATACAATCTATACAGGCCGTTAGCAAATCTGACTATGGTATCCTATCAAAAGAGATCAAAAAAATTAACAATCAGCTTAGTTGGAATGTTCCACTGGAGCTAGTCTTAAAAAACTTTGTTGATCGTGTTTCCGATAGCAAGACTATCGTAAGATCCTTAATGATAATCGATCAGGCCAACAAATCAGGTGGTAATATTGAAGACACGATGGAATCCCTCGCGAGCAATATCGAGTCCATACGTGATGCCCAACAGGAGAAAAATGTATTACTTAATCAACAGGTTCTTATGATGTACGCCATATTTTTCATATTTTTAGGTATAACAATAGCTCTGATAAAATTCTTAATACCTCTACTTGAGGCGCAAGCACAAACAGGCGGATTTGGCATACAGGGATTCAATCCAAACCCTTGCAGTGTATGTACAGAAAGCTTGGATTTCGAGTGCACGGGATGCAAAACCTTCGAGTCTATAGGTATTGCCTTTGATCTTGGTCAGACAAATGACACTTCAACTTATTATAAATCTTTGTTTTTAGCGATGATACTTGTCCAAGGGTTTTTTTCTGGTCTGATAGCCGGTCAGATAGGTTCTGATTCTGTAACGGTTGGTATAAAACACAGCCTAATAATGCTGCTGAGTGGCTTCATAATATTTATTATCGTTGTTAAGACAGGCATCGTATGATTAGACTAAGAACCTAGATATCCTAATCTAAATATATGTGTAAAATTATTTGATTGTGGTGGTTTTATGAAGGGTTTCGCCGAAATAGAATTTGTAATTTCTGTTTTTGTCTTCATAACCACGGTGTCTTTTGTAACTAGCATAGTTATAAGCAATATGCCTTTATTTCATGGTGCGTCGATAAGCGACACCTTAAAAGCAAAGAGTTGGCAATACTCTGAAATGCTTCTGCTCGACGAGGGTGCTCCTGCTAACTGGCAAACATTACCATTCGACGAGGTAAATCGTATCGGTTTGTCAACGATAGAACGATACGTGCTAGATAAAGATAAAATAGACATGCTTGCTGCAATGTGCTCAGACCCTGGATACACTTCTATAAAGATCATGTTAGGTTTGGATATCAGAAATGATATAATAATAGAAGCTTCGTACCTTGATGACTCTCCTGTTACTGGTGGCTCAAAAACAGTATGTGGACCTAGTACGATAACACAGATTAGACCGCGATTTCAGACGGTCAGGTTCGGCGTCTTGAATGATGCTGACAGAACAATAATTCGTGTGAAAGTAATTATAATTTGATTGGTGATAATGATGAAAGGCTTTGCCAGAATCTTTGAGGCTATAATAGCGTCGGTTATAATTCTTACGTCATTAACGTTTTTCTTTGTGCCTAACATAAAGGGGTCTGAGTGGGAAGATACAACAATTCAAATCCTTGCTCAGGACGCACTGGAGAGCATCTACCTCAATGGAACCCTGACTAGATATGTAAACACGGATAACAAAACACAACTCAATGTGCTAATGAGTCAAATGCTGCCAAAGACCGTTGATTTTTCATTTGAGGTGAGCGGAACAGTAAACAACATAATAAATATAGTATGTGTTGATTGCACAAGTGGCGATGTCGATGAACTCAAAGCGATAATGAATCCTCTTGAATTTGACTACAAGGAACGTAAAATAAGCATACGAGTACAGTCTCTTACACTTTCAATTAACGCTGTACCAAGCGATACAAATATACTTTTCTTTTTCAACAAGAACCTAATAACTACCTACGAATCAAAGATAAACTCAACCCTTTCAAATGGCGGTTCTATTGTCCTTCTAAGCGATATTACACAGCAAGACGTGCAGGGAACTATAGGAAAATTGTTTAACCTGACCTGGTCTAGTCCAGTGTCGGCGACGTCTAAATTTGATGATTTGTATGATGGAAGAAAAGTTTCACATAATGTTGCCCGTTACTATGCAAACATCTCCGGAAAAAATTTAGCTGATATATCTACTGTTGATTTTACTGTTTTTCATGCAAGTAATGTAAAAGCCGACAACGATTTCAAGAATATAGCAAAGCCAGCGGGCATCAACAGCAATGCATTTGTTCGTGCTAATTATAATATCGTAAATGCCAACGGACGTTCTGTTTGGATTAGCGACTACACGAGAACTGATCATAATGACAGATTTACAAAAGCCATTGACAACTTGACAAAAGCTTCCGTTATGTGGGCAAGTGGGGAGAAGTTCAAATTGGATATAATAAAAAAAGATCCCGCAGTCGTAAATTTTAGAACTGGTATACTGGTATTTGACAAGGATGTTTACGTCGTGGAACTAATCGTGTGGCGTATATATTTCTAGATTATTTATCAACTCCTGTGGTGTCTTCTCATTTCATTATAAATGCTTTCTTGTTCCACTATATTGCATGTTTTGCATAAAATGTGGACGGCCTGCCAAAATAGGCAACTTCTGCGACGCCTGCTTTCTTGATTCGGAGAGCCTTTTTGACATAAAAGACTTTTCCATGGAATACTGTGGCATTTGTGGGATAACTCAAGATGTCATAAAGGAAAAGATAGTCGGGTCGTTGAAGACAAAAAATAGCATAGCTAGCACAAAGGTTTCAATTAAACTTGTCGGGAACAAAGCTCATGCCACGGTTACCTGTAGCGGTAGTATAAAAGGGCTACCAAAGACCGAAACAAAAAATGCCATGGTAATTATCAGAAAACAAATGTGCGATATGCATGTAAAACTTTCTGGAGGCTACTATGAAGCTGTCATTCAAATACGTGGTAAGGATAAAGATAATATACTAAAATATGCTACTCGCTTGCTTCCAAAAAAATCTATAAGTGGCATAGAAAAGTTAAATGAAGGGTACAACATAAAAGTATTACACAAAGCCAATGCAGCCGCGGCAGTCCGAGGTTTCAGGAAGAGATATGAAGTAAAGGATTCGTACAAACTTGCTGCCAGTAAAAAGGGTGAGATGCTTTATAGAAACTATTATGCAATAAGGTGAGTATGTGAATTTAGATGACATTGTTGGATTTTATATAAAACTAGGCTATGCTGGATCTCGTCTCAAGAAAATCCTCGAAAAAGACAAAAATTATCAAGACCTTCTCAAAAGAAGAGTGAAACAACTATCCAATGCCGGCATAAGTAAGCCTGAACAGAAAAAATATGTTCTGTTCACAAACAAAGATGTTGAGATTCTGAAAATCTGTAACATGCTGGAAAAGAAGACAAACGACGAGGATAAATATATAATCAGATTAATTAAAACCCAGCTAGCAGAAGACTGGAGAACTCCTGTCCTAAAGGAGCTTAAAAAACTGCAGAAGAAGTATGGAATGTGAATTCATGTTCGAAGAACCATTTAGAATAAGACAACCCCGACAAGGAGAAATTCTTGGCATCATAGAGGCCATGCTCGGATCCAATAAACTAAGGGTGAGATGTCAGGATGATAAAATAAGGCTATGCAGGATACCAGGCAAGATCAGAAAACTCGTGTGGATGCGGGAAGGTGATGCTGTACTTGTAAAGCCATGGTCCATAAAAGGCGATGACCATGGTGATATATTAACAAGGTATACACAGACACAGGTTTCGTGGCTGAGAAGAAAAAATATCCTCAGAATGGATTAAAATTTAATAATGATAAAAAATATTAAGATACCTAATGAACGTCTTCCTGTTTTGATATGCAGAAACGGCACTACAAAAAAATCTCTGGAGAAAAAGACGAAAACAAAGATCCTCGTAGGAGAGGAAATAACCATAGAGGGTAGTTCGCTAGATGTCCTTGATGCAGAAAATATTGTCAAGGCAATAGGTCGCGGTTTTTCTCCTGAAATTTCCGTCAACTTGCTAGATGAGGAAAATACGCTGAGTATACTAGAACTGCCAAAAGACGAACATGCACTTAAGCGTATCAGATCCAGGCTAATAGGTACGAAGGGCAAGTCGAGACGTAACATAGAACGCCTGACAGGAACATATATATCTGTGTACGGCAAAACTGTATCAATAATAGGCAAATATCATAATGTTGATGTTGCGGGTCAGGCACTGAAAAAAATTATAGATGGCATACCTCACCGGTTTGTGTATGAATTCCTGGAGGGAAAGCAGAATGAGCGAGCGTAAGAAAGCGGAAGACTTTGCAAAAGAGCAGAAAGAGATAAGTGTAAGTGAATTCTTTGAAAAGAACAAGCATCTGCTTGGCTTTGATAATCCTACCAAGTCTCTTCTCATGGCTGTCAAAGAAGCTGTTGACAATTCTCTTGATGCCTGCGAAGAGGCTGGCATACTTCCTGATCTAGTTGTCAAGATAAAGAATGTTAAGGAGGATATCTATATTGTTTCTGTTTCTGACAATGGTCCTGGTATTGTAAAAGAGCAAATACCAAGAATATTTGGTAAGCTTCTCTACGGGTCAAAGTTTCACAGGCTAAAGCAATCAAGAGGCCAACAGGGCATTGGCATAAGTAGTGTTACATTATATTCACAACTCACAACTGGCGTGCCTACAAAGGTGTGGTCAAAGGTTGAAAGTAAAAAGAAAATACATTATTGTGAGCTTCACCTGGACACGACGAAAAACGAACCCGATGTAATAAAAGAAGAAGACATAGAAAAGGATATCCTAGGTGAGCATGGTGTAAGAATAGACATGGAGATACACGGACGTTACAGGAAAACTGTAGAGGACTATCTAAAACAGACTTCTATCTCAAATCCTTTTGCCAAAATAACTTACACGGCACCCGATGGCACAAAAACGACCTTCCCACGCTCTTTGAATGAACTACCGAAGCCTTCGAAGACAATGAGACCTCATCCCCATGGCATGGAGTTTGGTGTCCTTCAAAGGATCCTTCAGAAAACCAGTTCCAGAACACTCCTGTCTTTTTTGACAAATGAATTCTCTTCGGTCGGGCAGCAGAGCGCAAAAGAGATATGCAAATCTGCAAAACTACAGGAAAACGTGAAACCACAGGACATGGAACGTGCTGATATTGAAAAGATGATAAAAGCCATGCAGACGGCAAAGGTTCAGAGGCCACCAACAGATTGTCTTTCACCTATAGGGGAAACAGAACTGGAAAAAAGCTTGAGGAAAGAATACCCTAACGCAGAGTTCATTACATCTATCAAAAGAGATCCGGAAGTTTACAGAGGTTTTCCTTTCCTCATAGAAGTTGGTATAGTTTATGGTTTTCAAGAAGACAAAAAGAAAAATGATGATGATGAAAAACGGGAAGACTCAATAGAGCTCATAAGATTTGCGAACCGCGTTCCACTTCTTTACCAGCAAAGTGCCTGTGCACTCACCGATGCAGTAAAGGGGGTTGACTGGCGAAGGTACAATATGCAGCAATCAGGAAATAACCTTCCTGTGGGACAAATGAAATTAGTAATACACATATGCTCTGTGTGGGTGCCTTTTGTATCAGAAAGCAAGGAAGCTGTTGCTTCGTATCCGGAAATAATAAAAGAGACCAAGCTTGCATTGCAGGACGCCGGCCGCAAGCTCGCTTCTTATCTCAGTGGAAAAAGGCGGGTAGGGGAACAGAAAAGAAGACTACAAATATTTGACAGGTATTCCGGAGAAGTGGTAAGTGCTATAGCTATTCTTACAGCAAAGCCTGAAAAAGAAGTTGAAAAGAAACTAAAAAGTCTTATAGAGTCCCGTGCCCACATAAAAGAGGATACACCAGAAGAAAAGGAGCAGGGTAAGTAATATGACCAAAGAAATGAAAAAAGAGCTTGAAAATCTCGGGCAGAAAGTACTGCAGGATATAGAAAAGGAAGAAAATCCTAGCATAGAAATACCGATACGGGCGTTATCAAATGTTATATTTGACAAGAAAGCAGGTCAACTCACTCTAGGAGACAAGACCGCAAAGAGATATTATTTCAATGTAGCGCACGCAAAAAAATTCATGCAAACTCTTATGGTTGCTTCATTCTCAAAGCAGTTAATAGACCAGAACATACACGCCAGTATCAGAGATATGTATTACAATCTAAAAAGAACGCTTCCGAATAGTGACGAGAATACTTTTGATGAGCAAAGCGAGAGTGATCCGATAATAGTTGACTTGGAGGTTGCTATAGACGTCCTCAGAGAACAATTGCACTTGACCACAGACCGCAAGGGTATAGTTGCGGGTAACGTTAAGATACAGGACAGAGGAGACATAATAGACTGGTCGAAACTGGGAAGCGGCGGTTGGTCGATTCCGAGCACGGTGGATGAGGTCGATTTCAAGAAAGTAGACGCTGAGTTTGTCCTGGTCGTGGAGAAAAACGCCGGCTTTGAAAGACTGCATGAGGACAAGTTCTGGCAAAAGCATAACTGCATACTTATTGGTACAGGAGGTCAGCCATCAAGAGGAACAAGACTTCTCATACAACGACTGAATGATGAGCACAAACTTCCTGTTTATGTATTCTGTGATGCTGATGCTTACGGGGCCTACATTTACTCCGTAATAAAATCAGGTTCCATAAGTCTTGCCCACGTATCAGACAGGATATCAACACCGAGCGCTAAATTCATAGGCCTTACAATCAGTGACATATATGAGTACGATTTGAAAAAAGCTACCATAAAAGCCAAGGATGTTGACATCAAACGTGCCAAAGAAATGCTGAACTATGAGTGGTTCAAGAAGAATCCCAGATGGCAAAAAGAGCTCAATCTCATGATAGAAAAGGGTATCAAGGCAGAAATCGAGGCACTATCACACAGAGGCCTGAAGTTCATGTCGGAAGAATACCTACCAGACAAGCTCAAGAAGAAGGACTTTTTGGACTAAGCCTTTTTCTTTGTAGATCTCTTTTTATAATGAATTATCTGCAGCGCAATAATCCCTGTTGTTATTATTCCAAGGCCCTGACCAACAACAAGAACCCAGTCGTTTATCAGCAGACCGTGTAATGTCCATAGAACATATGAAACAACAGCAATTGCTATGAATATGGTTGACAGTCCCTCTGTTGATTTTCTTTTATAATTCTTTCTTATCTGATCAGGAAACCCAACTACTTTTGCAAGAATACCAAAGATTACAGTAAGAAATGCTATCACAACTGCGAAATTTATAACTAATGCTTCCATATAAGTCGATATCCAATAGCTTTTAAATATTCCATAAAGGTGTATAATCTGAAGCCCCTGTAGCTCAGTAGGTAGAGCGACAGTTAACTTTCCTAAGGGAAGTTAGTCGGAACTGTTAATCTGTAGGTCCGCGGTTCGAGCCCGCGCGGGGGCGCTGGGAAGGTAGCTCAGCTCGGGAGAGCACACGGCTGAAGACCGTGCTGTCGGGGGTTCAAAATGAGGCAAGATTGTTTGCCTCAGGAAATTCCCCCCCTTCCCATCTCTTTATAAAATTCCTGCGAAATATATGATTATGGGCTATAACTACTCACCACATTCGACGGATGAAAAAGCCAGGCAATTCTTCAGTAAAAGAGGAAAACATCTTACGGTGACAATTGTAATTATCTTTCTCATTGCGGTTTTCTATGCAACAGGGATTGCAATGACTTCATATGCTACATATAGCAGGAACGCTGAACAACTGCTAAATGAAACTAAGGCAAATCTTGTTATTTTACAGGCGGAAA